>NZ_JAPZLD010000034.1:0-132280 GCF_030182635.1 Amycolatopsis ponsaeliensis | reverse complement strand
GCCGTTCCCCGATCACTTGGTTGCTGACCTTCGACAAGCCAGAAACTAAGCCGGACAACGGCGTGCGCCTTTATGCCACGCTCAACCACCCACACATCGGTACGAAGAGCCCCTTAACGGCATTCTGGGGCAGAGGCTGTCGGAGGGGTCTGGTAGAGATCACGGGGTGAGCAGTTCCGAGCCCGCCGCCCTCTGGGATCTCCCGGAGCAGCCGCCTTCGCCGAAGGCGGCGCCGTCGCGTGCCCGGAAACCCTCGAAGGCGCCGAAGCCCGGCCAGAAGGCGAAGGGCGCCCAGTCGCCCGCGCCCGAGCGGCCGGTCGCGCGGATCGTCGTCGACATCCCGCTGGCGCACCTCGACCGCACCTTCGACTACCTCGTGCCGGAGAAGCTGCACGAGACGGCCGTGCCCGGGTGCCGCGTCCGCGTCCGGTTCGCCGGGCAGCTCGTCGACGGCTACCTGATCGAGCGCGGCGAGACCAGCGACTACGGCAGCAAGCTGGCGTTCCTCGACCGCGTCACGTCGGCGGAGGCGGTGCTGCCGCCGTCGTTGCACGCGCTGTGCCGGGCCGTCGCCGACCGCTACGGCGGCACGCTGTCGGACGTCCTGCGCCTGGCGATCCCGCCGCGGCACGCGAAGGCCGAGGGCGAGCCGCCGCTGCCGCCCGCGGCGGTCCCTTCCCCGCCGGACACGACGGCGTGGGCGCGCTACCAGCGTGGCCCGGCGTTCCTGGAGGCGCTGGGGGAGGGGAAGCCCGCGAACGCCGTCTGGCAGGCCCTGCCGGGCGAGGACTGGCCACGCCGGCTCGCCGAGGCCGCCGGTTCCGTGGCGGCCGCGGGGCGGGGCGCGGTGCTGGTGGTGCCGGACCACCGCGACCTGAACCGGGTGCACGAGGCGTGCGCCGAGATCGTGGGCGAGGACGCCGTGGTGGCGCTGATCGCCGGCCTCGGGCCCGCCGAGCGGTACCGGCGCTGGCTGGCGGTGCTGCGCGGCGGGGTGCGGGTGGTGGTCGGCACGCGCGCGGCGATGTTCGCGCCGGTCCACGACCCCGGGCTGTTCGTCGTCTGGGACGACGGCGACGACCTGCACCTCGACCAGCACGCGCCGTACCCGCACGTCCGGGACGTGCTGATGGACCGCGCGCACGCGGCGAAGGCGTCGCTGCTGGTGGGCGGGTTCGCCCGGACGGCCGAGGCCCAGCTGCTGGTCGAGTCGGGCTGGGCGGCGCCGGTCCTGGCCGACCGCACGGTGCTGCGGTCGGCGGCTCCCCGCGTCACGCCGGTCGGCGAGGACTTCGACGTCGCCCGCGACGAGGCCGCCCGCGTCGCCCGGCTGCCGGCGGTGGCGTTCGAAGCCGCGCGTCAGGCGTTCGCGGCGGGGCACCCGACGCTGGTGCAGGTGCCCCGGCGCGGGTACGTGCCGGGCCTGGCCTGCGGAAACTGCCGCACGCCGGCGCACTGCCGCCGGTGCGCGGGTCCGCTGGCCCTGCCGGGCGGGTCGGTGGACGGGCAGCCGAAGCCCCCGGCGTGCCGCTGGTGCGGCGTCCCGGAGACGGCGTTCCGCTGCACGGCGTGCGGGTCGGTCCGCCTGCGCGCGGTGATCGTCGGCGCGAAGCGGACGGCGGAGGAGCTGGGGCGCGCGTTCCCGGGCATCCCGGTCCGCACGTCGGGGGCGGCGGAGGTCCTGGCATCGGTCCCGGGCAAGCCGGCGCTGGTGGTGTGCACCCCGGGAGCGGAACCGGTGGCCGAGGGCGGCTACGGCGCGGCCCTGCTGCTGGACGGCTGGGCATTGCTGGGCCGCCAGGACTTGCGCGCGGGCGAGGAGACGCTGCGCCGCTGGATGGCGGCGGCGGCCCTGGTACGCCCGTCGTCGTCGGGCGGGCGGGTCATCGTCGGGGCGGAGGCGGGCATGGCGGTGGTCCAGGCCCTGGTCCGCTGGGACCCGGCGTGGCACGCGGCGCAGGAGCTCGCTGGGCGCCAGGAGCTGGGTTTCCCACCGGCGATGCGGATGGCGAGCGTGGAGGGAAGCCCGGACGCGGTGGCCGGGTTCCTCGCGACGGTGTCGTTGCCGTCGTCGGGGGAGATTTTGGGGCCGGTCCCGCTGGGCGAGGTGGACGAAGAGGGCAACGCCGAGCGTGAGCGGGCTTTGGTGCGAGTGTCCCGGGCGGAGGGAAAGCCGCTGGCCTCGGCCATCCAGGAGGCGGCGGCTCAGCGGGACATGAAGAAGGCTACGGAACCGATCCGCATCCAGCTGGATCCGCTGGAACTCATCTGATCCGCGCACGCCACGGAGAAAGAATCCGTGGCGTGCGCGCGAAATCCGCCGGATCAGCGATTCAACACCGTGCCCGGCAACGAATCCAGCTCCGCCCGCGCGGATTCCGTCGCCCGCAAGGGAACCGCCGGACCCGCACCGCCGGCCGCGGCGGAAGTCAGTGCAAGGACCTCGGACGCGATCGCCTGGCGGCGGGCCTCGAAAGCCGGGTCCGTCAACCCTGTCGGCTGGCCCAGCACCGGCGTGTGCAGGTGACCGCCCGCGACCGACGTCAAGCCCAACCCGACCCGGACCCGGTTCGCGCGGAACATCGACTCGTTCGACAGATAGTTCCCGCCTCCGCCCGAAGCCGCGATCTCGCCCGGCGCCGGGGCGTCCGAGCGGCACACCGGCGTCCCGGTACCCGGGTGCGAAGAGTCCGGCCACACGCAGAACGCCTGGTTGAAGTTGACCGGATAAGCGCCGGTCACCTCGAGCATCCGCGCGTACGGCAGCGTCGTCTCGATGAACTGGACGTCCGGCTGCGGCCAGCCCGCGGCCGGCGGGACCCCGCCCGTCACGGACACGTTGTTGTTGTCCGGGAAGCCACCTCGCCAGGCGCCGGCCCAGCGTTCGACGTCGAAGCGGCCCGGGCGGCCCTGGCTGATCGTCAGCACCACGTCCGGCCGCCGCGCGCGGTCGCGCAACGCCGTGCCGTACGCCGCCTCGACGATGCCCTGGTCGAAGTATCCCCACACGACCGGGAAGCTCACCGCCTGCACCACGGCCGGGCCGGACGGGGTGTCGAGCACGCGCCCGTCCAGCTGCAGTGCCGACGCCCCCGCCGGGTTGGAGATGGTGATCCCCGCGCCGTCGAGCTGGAACGGGTCGAAGCCGCTCACCATGACCCGCCGCGTCTTCCCGAGCGGGAACCGGACGTCGTCGAGGCCGCGGGAGCCGCGGTCGAACGCCGTCAGCAGCGACGTCCGCTGCGAAGAGGAAGCCGGTGCCCACTGGCGGATCGCGCTGCTGAGCTGCAGCCGCGCCCAGTACAGCGGCCGATCGTCGAACCGGTCGAGCGTCCCGAGATCCGGACGGCGGCCCTGCGCGCGGTCGACGGCCGTCCGCCACAGCCGCTCGCCGGCTTGGGTGACGACGCGCTCGGCCCGGCGCGGGGTGCGCGCTGCGCAGAGGTCGTGCTTCACCTCGGCGACGAGCGGATCGAACCCGGCCAGCCGCACGAGTTCGGGCCCGACGGCGGGACCACCGGCCGGCAGCGAAGCGGTCAGTCGCTGCTCCTCGACGGTCAGCGGCGCGGCGGGGTCGAAGCAGCCGGTCGCGGCCGCGGCGGGAGCGGGGAGCGCGAAGAGCGGGACGGCGGCGAGCAGGGGGAGCAGAGCGGTCAGGCGCACGGGTTTCCCTCCACGGCGTGGGTGACGCGGCCGAGTCTTCCGTCGACCGCGCCACCCGCGGAACCCGCGGAAGTCGGGATCAGCCGGTCGCGTGGTCAGAGGGCCGCGCCCGCGGACGCCTCGGCCGGAAGCCGCAGCCACCAGTTCGCACGGGCACGGACGACGGGGGCGTGTGCCCGCAGGAGCCGCAGCCCGTCGCGGTCGCCCTTCATCCCCACCGCGTAGAGCGCGGCCCGCTGGGTGCTCCCGCCGGTCGGTTGCGCGGTGAGCACGTGGTGCCAGAGACGCAGGTCCGTCCGGCCGGGGAGGTGGGCCAGCGCCACGGCCGCCGCGTCCCGGGCCGCGCCCCGCCACATCAGGTTCTCGATGACCGGGCGGTGCCGGGCATCGCCGAGACTGCCCAGGAGGTCCACGAGCACGCTGTGCATCGCCGAGCCGGTCCTCGTGCGCCCGCTGGTCAGCATCGACGCGACGGTGTCGGCGAGGACTCCGCGAAACGGCGACGCGTGCAGGACGTTGACCGTGAGGATGCGCAGATCGCTGTCGGTGCTGGCCAGCGCCTGCCGGAGGATCCGCCCGCCGAGCAGGTCCGGTTCGTGGTGCCGGGTCTGAGCTTTGACCAAGGCGCCGCGCAACGCGTCGAAGGCCGCTTCTCCTGTTCTTCCCAAGGGCGCCGAACGTGCGCCGGGACGGCTCGGGCGGTGCCGGAACAAAGCCGCGAGGACGTCCGAAGCCGCTTCCCGGACCGGCGGTGACGTCGACGCGCCGGCGCGCAGCTCGCGGGAGACGGCTTCGAGCCGGCGAACCATCTCGGGTGCACCCGGTGGCCGCGCCGCCCACGCGAAGAGCGCGCCAAGCTGCTCGGCCTCGTTCCGCGGTTCGCACATCAGCCGAAAGAGCCGGCGCGAGGCCGTCGGATTCGCCGCGAGCAAGGCGATCGGGTCGATGATCAGCTGGCAGGCAGGCTCGGTGACGAATTCTTCGGTCGCCGCGACGAGCGCGGCGCCTCCTGCCGGGTGCCGGTGGACTCGTTGCAGCGCGGAAAGCCGGAGCAGATATCGCCAGCCCACGGAAAGACACATCTCGGTGAGCAGGCGGTGCACAAGGAAGTCCCATGTCGGCCGGGGGAGTCTGCGTCGCGGCTGAGTGAGGGAAACCGTCAGGTCCGCCCATTCCGCCGCGGAGACGGGATCACGGTCGAGACATTTGTCGAGCAGTTCGTCACAGGGCGGCGCGGTCCGGCGTCCTGTCGGCCGGGCCCGACCGAGTGCGGTCACCACGGCCCCCAGCTCGCCCGGCGGCAGGTCGAAGAGTTGCTCGTACTGGTGTAATGCCCACGTCGGGACCGTAGCCCGGGAGTTCTCCCAGCGGGAAACGGTGGCGTTGTCGACGGGTGGAGTTCGCATCGCGGCCGCCAATTGCCGGATGGTCAGGATGTCGGCTTCGCCGTAGAGGCGCCACATCTTGAGCAGCCAGGCAGCGAGCTGACCTCGTTCGACGCGCGGCCACGGATCGGCTTCCTCGTCGCCGAGGGAAGTCGGTCGTCCACGCCGAGCCGTGGCCATCACCCGATTTTGCCCGGCCCGGTTCGGCGGGGAACGCCGCCGAACGGGTTGTGCCGGTTTCGCAGCAAAACGGTGGGAGGTCGGCCGCGCGCTCTACCGTCGGTTCTCCCAGCTGAAAGGAACTTGGCCATGGCGACCAAGGTGTTGTGTGGGTTCATCTACAACTGCTCATTCGTGAAGAACGAGTACACCTCAGTGAGCGGTGACGAGGCCGTCGTTGTCCTGATCCCGGAATTCAGCAAGGATCGCAAGGAGTGTCTGGTGGGACTCGTTGTGCGGAACGGGCAGAAGTGGGAGCCGGATCTCAATCACGTCTACACCGTCTTGGTCGACAAGCTGCAGCCGCTGCAGTGCCCGATCGATGAGAGCCTCGTCCGCACGGCCAGGCTGAAATTGGCCGGCAGGGTCAAGGAGGGGCGCTGAGTGGGCCGGGAGCACGCGGGGAGGGTGCGTGCTCCCGACCCACAACGTCAGCCGGTGGCCAGCACCTTCAACCGCGAAATGTCCGCGCTGAACTGGTCCTGATCAATAGGCGAAGAGCTGTACTGCCAGAACGTGTAGAAGCCCCAGTTGTAAGGCAACGTCCCCGCCGACGACGCATATCGCGCCACCCACAGCGGGTTGGTCGAGCTGAAGTCGCCCGTGTTGCCGGTGCACTGGCTCCACCAGCTCGTTGCCGTGTAGATCACCGGCCAGCGGGTCGTCTTCGCGTGGTACTCGTCGCTGAATGCCTTGATCCACGACACCATCTGCGCCGGCGTCTTGCCGTAGCAGGCGTTGTTCGGGCCCCACTCGATGTCGAGCGTGCCCGGGAGGGTCTTGCCGTCCTTCGACCAGCCGCCGCCGTGGGCGACGAAGTAGTCGGCCTGGGCCGCGCCGCCGGCCCCGTCCGGGCGGCCGTAGTGGTATGCGCCGCGGATCATGCCCACGTTGTACGACCCCGTGTACTGCTGGCTGAAGTACGCGTTCTGGTAGCTGGTGCCCTCGGTCGCCTTGACGTAGGCGAACTTCTTGCCCGCGCTCCAGTACGACGCCCAGTTGACGTTGCCCTGGTAGGAGCTGACGTCGATGCCGGGGACGCTCGCGTCCACCGACGCCGGCGCGAGCCCGGCCGGGGCGACGCCGTCGTGGGCGCGGATCGCCGCGCCCATCTCGTGGTTGTTCGAGGCGTCCTGTTCGGGCAGGCCCGGCGCCGCTTCGGCGCCGGCGGCGGTCACGACCAGCAGGGAGGTCGAGACGGCCACAGCGGCGCCGAGCAGGCGGCGCCACCTCCGTGGTGCGGTCATCTTCAGTTGTCCTTTCGATTGCCCTCGCGATGCGCGGCTGTGCAGGGCCGCGCCGGACGATTCTGTGGCGTTGACGTGGGCAGTGTCACTCCGCCATGTGATCCAATTTCGAAGTCTGGGGAAACTCGTAAAATCCTGACAAGCGGGGTGTGCCGCCCGTTGGCGTCTTGAAGGCGCTCGACCCGAGGGGCAGACTCGCCCGCATGCCGTCGCACAGATGCCGCCGAGTCCTCGCCATCGCCGCCACCGCCGCGCTCGCCACCACCGTCGCAGCCGGACCCGCCGGCGCCGCGACACCCACGCCGAAGTCCCCGGTCGCCGTCGGGTTCGGGGGCGCCGTGGCCAGCATCGACGCCGACGCCACCGCGATCGGCACCAAGGTCCTGCGCGACGGCGGCAACGCCGTCGACGCGGCCGTCGCGGTCGCCGCCGCGCTCGGCGTCACCGACCCGTTCTCCGCCGGCGTCGGCGGGGGCGGGTTCTTCGCCTACTACGACGCGAAGACCCACCGCGTCCACACTCTGGACGGCCGCGAGACCGCCCCGAAGTCCGCCGACGCGAACCTCTTCGTCGAGAACGGCCAGCCGCTGCCGTTCAACGATGCCGTCACGAGCGGGCTGAGCGTCGGCGTCCCCGGCACGCCCGCGACGTGGTCCGAGGCCCTTCGCAAGTGGGGGACGCGCTCACTGGCGAAGTCCTTGAAACCCGCCGAAGACTTGGCGCGCAAGGGGTTCGTCGTCGACCCGACGTTCCAGACGCAGATCGCCAACAACGCCGCGCGGTTCTCCGCGTTCCCCTCGACGCGGTCGCTGTACCTGCCGAACGGCGCGCCGCCGTCGCCCGGGACCGTCTTCCGGAACCCCGACCTCGCGGACACGTACGCGCAGCTCGAGCGTCGCGGCGTCGACGCGCTGTACCAGGGCCAGATCGGCGCGGACATCGCCAAGACCGTGCAGCAGCCGCCGAAGGACCCGGCCTCGACGCTGAACGTGCGCCCCGGCAAGCTCTCCACCGCGGACCTCGCCGCCTACCGCGCCATCGAGCGCACCCCGACCCACGCGACCTACGAAGGCCTCGACGTCTACGGCATGCCGGCGCCGTCCTCGGGCGGGCTCACGGTCGGCGAGGCGCTCAACATCCTCGAGAACTTCGACCTCAAGCACGCGAGCAAGGCCGACTACCTGCAGTACTTCCTGGAGTCGACGCGGTTCGCCTTCGCCGACCGCAACCGCTGGATCGGCGACCCGGCCGTGATCGACGTCCCGGCCAAGGAGCTGCTGAGCCAGCGCTTCGCCGACTCGCGGGCGTGCCTGATCTCGAAGGACAAGGCCGCGACCAGCCCGGTCGCCCCGGCCGACCCGAAGCACCCGGCGCCGTGCGCCGCGGGCACCACGGCCGCGCCGACGCCGTACGAGGGCGAGAACACGACCCACCTGACGGTCGCCGACAAGTGGGGCAACGTCGTCGCCTACACGCTGACGATCGAGCAGGAGGGCGGCAGCGGGATCGTCGTGCCGGGCCGCGGGTTCCTGCTCAACAACGAGCTGACCGACTTCTCGTTCACGCCGGTGACGCCGGGCGTGCCCGACCCGAACCTGCCCGGCCCGGGCAAGCGTCCGCGCTCGTCCATGGCGCCGACGATCGTGCTCGACCACGGCCGCCCGTTCTTCGCGACGGGCTCCCCGGGCGGCGCGTCGATCATCACCACGGTCCTGCAGGTGATCCTCGGCCGCCTCGACCGCGGGCTGTCGCTGGAGAACGCCATCGCGGCGCCGCGGGCGTCGCAGCGGAACTCGGCGGCCGCCCAGGTCGAGCAGGCGTTCCTGGACCAGCCGGAGACGGCTGCGCTGACGGCCCGCGGCCAGGGCTTCTCGACGGCGCCGGCCGAGATCGGCGCGGCGACCGGCGTGGAGCGCCTGCGTGACGGCCGCTGGGTGGCGGCGGCGGAACCGGTCCGGCGTGGTCAGGGCGCGGCGCAGGTGGTGTGGCCCACGCGCTGGTAGCTCAGGCTTCGAGAGCCCAGCGGATGTACGGCGCCTTCGGGACGAACCCCGCCCGCTCGAACACCCCGGAGGCGCCGGACGGGCTCGCCGAGTCCACCACCAGGCTCGCCCGGTCGTAGCCCTGTCCCTTCGCGGCGCCCAGCGCGTGCGCCAGCAGGGTCGTCGCGACGCCGCGCTTCCGGTGGTCCGGGAGCGTCCCGACGACCATGAAGTGCGCGTCGCGGATCCCGGTGGCCTCGGTGTCGGCGTCCCAGGTCATCGTCACCAGCAGGCCCGCTGGCGTCCCGGCCGCGTCCCGGAACAGGAAGCTGAGGCCGGGCCGGAACGTCTGGTTGACGATCTTGTTCCGCCACAGGTCCGGCGGCATCGGCACCGCGCCCCAGCAGTCCTCGAACGCGGCGTTGCGGATCCGCCGGAAGTCCTCGTCGGTCTCCTGCGACCACGGCTCGATCCGAGCTTCCACCGGCGCGACGTCCCCGAGGGGGTGCTCCATCCGCCGGAAGTACCGGACCGGCGCGAAGCCCTGGGAGCGCATCAGCTCGGCCAGCCCGGCGATGTGCTCGGGCCGGTGGACGTCGACCGCGAGCCGCAGTCCCGGGTGGTGCAGTGCGTGCAGGACCTTCGCGGCGGCCACCCCCGCCTCGACGAGCGTGGTGCCGACACCCCGGCGGCGGTGGGCCGGGTGGACGCCGCCGTCCAGGAAGACCCGGTGGACCTCGGCGGCGGACGGCTTGTAGCGGATCTTCATGTAGCCGATCATCGCGTCGCCGTCGAAGGCCGCGAGGCTGCCGCGCTCGAGGTCCGCGAACGGGTCGACCAGCTCCGTGAGGGTGTCCTCGGCGGTGTAGTGCTCGCCGATCCGGTCCGCGGTTTCCATGGCGTTGAGCAGGTCGGCCGACGCCTGGGCGTCGTCGCGGGTGAGCGGCCGCCACGTCGGGGCCGAAGATCGTCCGGGCATGCCGGCGACGCTAGCCGGGCCCGCCCGGGCTGTCGCCCGGGTTTCCGGGCGGGCGCGAGCGCGCCGTGATCATGAGGGCCTTCTAGACTCGTCCCCGATGTTCCAGCCACGTGAATCCTCCCCGCTCCCGCCGGGGGCAGGCCGATGAAGCTCGTCTTCGCCGGCACCCCCGAGCCGGCCGTCCCCGCGCTGCGCGCGCTGCTCGACTCCGGCCGCCACGAGGTCGTCGCCGTCGTCACCCGGCCCGACGCCCAGGCCGGCCGCGGCCGCCGGGTCGTCCGCTCCCCGGTCGGCGCCCTCGCCGACGAGCACGGCATCGAGGTCCTGACGCCCGCGCGCGCCGGCGACCCGGCCTTCCTCGCCCGCCTGTCGGAGCTGGCGCCGGACGCCTGCCCGGTCGTCGCCTACGGTGCGCTGCTGCCGCAGGCCGCCCTCGACATCCCGCGCCTCGGCTGGGTGAACCTGCACTTCTCGCTGCTGCCCGCTTGGCGCGGCGCCGCGCCGGTGCAGGCCGCGATCCGCGCCGGCGACGAGATCACCGGCGCGTCGACCTTCCGGATCGTCAAGGAGCTGGACGCGGGCCCGGTCTTCGGCGTCGTCACCGAGACGATCGGCGGGACCGACACCGCGGGCGGCCTGCTCGGGCGGCTGGCGGAGTCCGGCGCCAAGCTGCTGCTGTCCACCATGGACGGTCTGGCCGACGGCTCCCTGCGCGCGCAGGAACAGCCTGCCGAAGGACTCAGCTACGCGCCGAAGGTGACGGTCGAGGACGCGCGGGTGTCCTTCGCCGACCCCGCCTCGGCGGTCGACCGGCAGATCCGGTCGGTCACGCCTGAGCCGGGCGCGTGGGCGGAGTTCCGCGGCGAACGCTTCAAGCTCGGCCCGGTCACGGTGCTCGACGAACCCGGCCCGCCGCCGGGCGAGATCGTGGTCGAACGCAAGCGGGTGCTGGTCGGGACGGCGACGAAGCCGTTGCGGCTCGGCGACGTCCAGGCACCCGGCAAGAAACGGATGGCGGCCACCGACTGGGCCCGCGGAACCAGGATCGACCAGGGAGAACGCCTCCGGTGAACGACAACAGGGAACGACGGCCGTCACGGCCGGAGCGGGGCCGCCCGGCTCCGCGCAAGGAAGGCCCGCGCCGCCCGCCGGAGGTGGACCCGGCCCGGCAGGCCGCGTTCGACGTCCTGCGCGCCGTGCGGGAGAAGGACGCCTACGCCAACCTCGTCCTGCCGGACCTGCTGCGCGAGCGGCGGATCAGCGGCCGGGACGCGGCGCTGGCCACCGAGCTGACGTACGGCACGGCGCGGGCGCAGGGCCTGCTCGACGCGATCATCCAGTCGTGCGCCGAGCGGCCGCTGGCCAAGACGGACCCCGCGGTGCTGGACGCGCTGCGCCTCGGTGTCTACCAGCTGCTGCGCACGCGCATCCCGGAGCACGCCGCCGTCACGTCCACTGTGGACCTCGTACGGTCCGAAGGTGGTTCGTGGGCCACCGGGTTCGCGAACGCGGTGATGCGCAAGGTGTCCGAAAAGGACGAACAGACCTGGCTCGACGAGGTGGCGCCGGACGAGGCCACCGACCCGATCGGGGCCTACGCACTGCGCACCGCGCACCCGCGTTGGATCGCCCGGTCGTTCGCCGAAGCGCTGGGGGACAAGGGCGCCGGCCTCAAGGCCGCGCTGGAGGCCGACGACGCGCGGCCCGAGGTGCACCTGGTGGCCCGGCCCGGCGAGATCAGCGCCGACGAGCTGGCCGCGATCACCGGCGGCGACCCGGCGCCGTACTCGCCCTACGGCGTGCGCCTGCCCGCCGGTGCCGGTGACCCGGCCGACGCCGAGCCGATCCGCGAGCGGCTGGCCGCGGTGCAGGACGAGGGCAGCCAGCTGTGCGCGATCGCCGCGACGAAGGTGCCGGTCGAAGGCACCGACGAGCGCTGGCTCGACCTCTGCGCCGGTCCCGGCGGCAAGGCGGCGCTGCTCGGCTCCCTCGCGGCGCTGAGCGGGGCGAGGGTGGACGCCGTCGAGAAGGCGCCGCACCGCGCGAAGCTGGTCGAGAAGGCCACGATCAACCTGCCGGTGAAGGTGTACGTCGCCGACGGCCGCGAGAGTGGTCTGGAGCCGGGTTACGACCGGATCCTGGTCGACGCGCCGTGCAGCGGGCTCGGCGCCCTGCGGCGGCGGCCGGAGGCGCGCTGGCGGCGGCAGCCGTCGGACGTCGCGGACCTGACGAAGCTGCAGGGCGAGCTGATCACGGCGGCGTACGCGCTGCTGCGGCCGGGCGGCGCGCTCACCTACGTCGTCTGCTCGCCGCACCTCGCGGAGACCGAAGGCGTGCTGACCGAGACGGCCCGGCGGCTCAAGGCCGAGGTGGTCGACTCGCGGGAGTTCTTCCCCGGCGTGCCGGAGCTCGGCGACGGGCCGTACGTGCAGCTGTGGCCGCACCGCCACGGCACCGACGCGATGTTCTGCGCCGTGCTGCGCAAACCGTGAAGGATCTCGGGCTGATCGCCGGCTCGTGCGGCGGGCTGGACGTCCGGTTCGCCGCCGAGCTGGTCCGGCCCGCCGCCGAGCGCGGCTGGCGCACGGCGATCACCTTGACGCCGACCGCGATGCGCTGGCTGGAGTCGACGGGCGCCCTCGCCGACGTCGCCGCGGCCACCGACCTGCCGGTCCGCAGCGTCTCGCGGCTGCCGGGGGAGCCGCGGCCGCACCCGGACCCGGCGGTGTTCCTCTTCGCGCCGGCGTCGGCGAACTCGGTCGCGAAGCTGGCATTGGGCATCGCGGACAACCAGGCGCTGACCGTGCTCGGCGACGTCCTCGGCGCGCCGGGGATCACGATCGTGGTGGCGTACCAGATCCAGGACACCCGGATGCACCACCCGGCGTGGCAGCGCCACCTCGACACCCTCGCGGGCGCCGGGGTGACGCTGCACCGGCTCGACATCGGGCGGCCGTGGACCGAGGCCCTGGACCTGCTTCCCTGAGCGTGCTCGCGGGGGCGCCCCCCGTTTTCCACGTTACCGGGCGGTACCGACAGTTCCGGCTCGCTGCCGGTCTACCTGCGGCCCAACGCCACCTCGAACGCCGTTTCGGTGGCCTCCCGCACCGCGTCGGGCAGCGGGTCCTCGTTGGCCGACACAGTGGCGCTCCGCCCGCCGTCGGTGGCCCCGGCCAGAGTGGCGAAGCCGAAGATGTCGCCGCCGTGGCCCCAGTACCGGGTGCCGTCCGGCAGGGTCCGGTGGAACAGGCCGAGGCCGTAGTCCGTGCCGGTTTCGCCCGGCACCGGGACCGTGCGCTGCATCTGCGCGAGCTGCGCGGGCCGCAGCAGACGGCCGCCGAGCAACGCCGTGTAGAACGTGTCGAGGTCCCGGCCGGTCGACACGAGCGCGCCCGCCGCACCGGCGATCGACGGGTCGAACTCGGTGAAGTCGAGCAGCTTCTCTTCGCCCGGCACATATCCGCGCGCGTGCGGCGCGGGCAGCAGTTCTTCGCCGCGGCCGGGCAGCGAGGTGCCGCGCAGGCCGAGCGGCCGGGTGATCCGCTGGGTGATCTCGGCGGCGACGCTGTGCCGCGTGACCTTCTCGACGAGCATCCCGGCGACGATGTAGTTGGTGTTCGAGTACGACCAGGAGCTGCCGGGCGCGAACAACGGCGGGTGGTTCATCGCCAGTGCCACGAGCTCGCCGGGTTCGGCCCCGCGGTGGCGCAGCGACTCGAGGTCGCCCGTCGCCAGCACGTCGTCGGTGTAGCTGTAGAGCCCGCTGGTGTGCTGCAGCAGGTTCCGCACGGTGACCTTCCGGCCGTCGTTGCCGTTCCCGGTGATCAGCCCGGGCAGGTAGCGCTCGATCGGCGCGTCGAGGTCGACCTTCCCTTCGGCGGCGAGCTGGAGCACCACGGTCGCGACGAACGTCTTCGTGATGCTCCCCGCGCGGAACTTCGCGTCCCGCGGGTACGGCGTCCCGGTGGTCACGTCGCCGGTGCCGCTGCGTGTCTCGGTGACGCGCCCGTGGTCGGTGACCACGGCCTCGGCGCCGGGCGCGCCGCCCTGGACGGTGACCCGGTCGAGCGCCCGCTGCAGCGGGTTGGTGGTGACGGCGAGTGCCGGTGCCGCGGTGGTCGCCGCGAGGAGCGCGACGAGCGTGCCGCAGGCGACGATCTGCTTGCCGCGCAATGATTTCCGCATGAAACAACCCCCTGGGTTTGGTGTTCCCTGGACCTACTGCCCTGAGCAGAGCGCCGCGTCGGTGGCGGCGAGCAGGTGCTGACCCGTCGCGGCCGGCGTGGGCTGCTCGTTCAGCACCACCGTCACGCGGCGGCCACCCGGGCCGACGCCGGCGAGGTTGGTGAAGCCGAGGATCCCGCCTTCGTGGCCCCAGAACTCCCCGCACGACAACGGGATGCTGCCCAGGCCCAGGCCGTAGCGCGCCCCCGGGATGCCGAGGTTCACCGGGACCGTGCGCCGCATCTCGGCGAGCTGGGCCGGGCGCAGGAGCCGCCCGCCGAGCAGGGCGCCGTAGAACCGGTCGAGGTCGGCCGGGGTGGACACGAGCCCGCCCGCCGCCCACGCCATCGTCGTCTCGTAGTCGCTGAAGTCGACCAGGCCGCCGCCGGTCGGCACGTAGCCGACGGCGTGCGGCGCGGGCAGCTTCTCGTCGCCGCGGCGTGGGAGGTAGGTGTCGCGCAGGCCCAGTGGCCGGGTGATCCGGCGGGCGATCTCGTCGGCCAGCGCGTGCCCGGTGACGCGTTCGGCGAGCATCCCGGCGACGATGTAGTTGGTGTTGGAGTACGACCAGCTCGTGCCGGGCGGGAACAGCGCGGGGTGCTTCAGCGCCAGCGCCACCAGCTCGGCCGGGTCCGCGCCGCGGTGGCGCATCGTCTCCGGGTCGTTCAGGGGCAGGTCGTCGGTGTAGTTGTAGAGCCCGCTGGTGTGCTGCAGCACCTGGCGCACGGTGATCCGCCGGTCCGGGAGCAGGCCCGGCAGGTACCGCTCGACCGGCGCGTCCAGCTTCACCCGGCCTTCGGCGGCGAGCTGCAGCACGACGGTCGCGACGAACGACTTCGTGACGCTGCCCGCGCGGAAGGAACCGTTGCGCGGGAACAGTTTTCCGGTGGTGAAGTCCCCGGTGCCGCTGCGCGTGACCCGCGTCCGGGAGCCGTCCTGGACGACGGCTTCGGCGCCCGGGACGCCGTCCTGGGTAGTCAGGGTGTCGAGCGCGCCCTGGAGCGGGCTCGTGGTGGCGAGCGCGGGTGCCGCCGTCGTCGCGGCGAGAAGCGCGACGAGCGTGCCGACGGCGGCGACCCGCTTGCCGCGCAATGACTTCCGCATGAAAGAACCCCCTGGTGTCTCGGTGTTCCCAACCTAGGGAGCCGAGCCACCAGGGGGCATGGGGCAGGCCGCCCGAACGATCCGGGGGCCTGCCCTACCGCGTCAGCGCAGGCGCAGGGCGCGCTTCAGGGTGCCGAACAGGTCGGTCTGGTTGGTCAGGCCGACGATGTTGGCCGCCTGCGGGCCCATGGCCGCGATGCGGACCTGGGTGCCCGTGTGCGACTGCGAGCCGCCGGTCTCCGCGGTGCCGTACGCGAGGGTCATGTTCGAGCCCTCGTTGGTGATCAGCGTCGCGGTCAGGCCCGGGGTGGCGGTCGGCTCGACGATCTGGCTGCTGTGGCCGTGGTCGGCCGTCACCAGCACCAGGGTGTCGGGGTGGCTGCGGGCGAACGCCGTGCCCGCCGCGATCGCCGCGTCGAAGTCGATCGTCTCGCCGATCTGGCCGCACGGGTCGGCCGCGTGGTCCTGCTTGTCGATGCTCGCGCCCTCGACCTGGAGGAAGAAGCCCTTGTCCGCGTGACGGTCGTCGAGCAGCTCCAGGGCCTTGCGGGTCTGGTCGGCCAGCTTCGGCTGGGTCTTCGGCAGCGCCGGGTTCGGGGTGCAGCGCGCCGGGGCGGTGCCGCCGTGGACCGCGGCCGGGCCCGTCCAGTTCACCGGCATGTTGTTCTTGGCGAACAGGCCCAGGACCGGCTTGCCCTTCTTGGCCGCCGCGAGGTCCGCCGCGGTGTTCACGACGTTGTAGCCGGCCGCCTTGGCCTGGTCCAGGACGGTCTTGCCCTGGAACTTGCCGGCGGTGACCTTCTGGTCGAAGTACGTCGCGCCGCCGCCCAGCAGGACGTCGGGGCGGGTCTGGACGAGCTGCTCGGAGATCGAGCCGGCGCCGCCCTGCTCCTTGGCGTTGACCGCGCACTTGGCGGTCGTCTCGACCGGGCCCTTGCAGTCGCGGCTGACGACGTGCGCGCCGAGCACGGCCGGGGTGGCGTCCTGGACCTCGGCGGTGGTGACGTCGCCGGTGCGCAGGCCGCCGCGCTTGGCCAGCTCGAGGATCGTCGGCACGGGGTTGCCGTACGCGTCGACCGAGATGGCGCCGTTGTAGGTCTTGACGCCGGTGGCCCAGCCGGTGCCGGACGCGGCCGAGTCGGTCACGTAGTTCGGCTTGCCGGGGTTGTTCGGCTCCACGGCGTACGTCGTGTAGTCGCCGGTCAGCGGCAGCTCGTCCATCGCGAGCCGGCCGGCGGCGCCGCGCTCGTAGTTGCGCGCGGAGGTGATCTCCGACTGGCCCATGCCGTCACCGAGGAACAGGATGACGTTGCGGGCACTGCCGCCCTGGATCGCGGAGCGGACGTCGTTGGTGCGGTCACCGGTGCCGGCCGACGAGCGTGCGTTGCCGCTGTCGGCACTGTCGGAGCCGCTGGTGGCCAGGGCGACCGGGGCGGCGGCGACCAGCGCGGCGCCGAGCGCGCCCGCGACCAGCCACCGGCGGCGGCCGGTGAGCAGCGAAGCCATGTTTCTCCTCTTCGGGGACTTCGGGAGGTATCGGAAGCAAAGGTCCGGATTCCGGACACGGGCCATTAGTCCCCTTGCATGTGTGCCGAGGAGGGACGGCGGGTGAGCGGCAGGTGACCGCTGGCCGAACTCATGGCTTCACGGAGGTGACCGGGAGCACGTCGGTTATTGACCGGCGAGATGCCCCGGCGCGACGATGCCCGATTCGTACGCCATGACCACCGCCTGGGCGCGGTTGCCCGCGCCGACCTTGCCGAAGATGTTGCCCACGTGGGTCTTCACGGTCTCGAGGCTGATCACGAGCGCGGCCGCGATGTCCTGGTTGGACAGTCCGGTCGCGACCAGCCGCAGCACCTCGGCCTCCCGCCGGGTGAGCGTCTTCGCCGCCCGGGTGTACTTCCCGCCGGGGAGCCGGCCGTTCACCAGCCGCCGGATCGCCTCGGGGAACAGCAGCGACTCGCCGGTGGCGACGGTCCGGACGGCGTGCGCGATCTCCTCCTTGCGCGCCCGCTTGAGCAGGAACCCGCTCGCCCCGGCCAGCAGCGCCTCGTGCACGTAGTCGTCGTTGTCGAACGTCGTGACGACGAGGACCTTGGGCGGCTCGGCCAGCTCCGCGAGCAGCTGCCGGGTGGCCTCGATGCCGTCCGTGCCGGGCATCCGGACGTCCATCAGCACGACGTCCGGCCCGGCGCGGCGCACCGCGGGCAGCACTTCCGCGCCGTCGGCCGCTTCGCCGACCACGGTGATGCCCTGCTGCTCCAGCAGCGCCCGCAGGCCGGTGCGGACCAGCGGCTCGTCGTCGGCCAGGAGCACGGTGGGGCTCACGCGCCCGCCCGCAGCGGGATGGTCGCGCGCAGCCGCCACCGCCCGTCGTCCGGACCCGCGTCGAGCTCGCCGCGCAGGGCTTCGACGCGCTCGGCGAGCCCGGCCAGCCCGTGCCGCCCGGGTCGCGGGTCCCCGCCGGGCAGGGCGTTGACGACGGCGATCGCCAGGCGCTCGGCACCGGCCTCGACGCGGACGTCGACCGCGCCCGGGCCGGCGTGGCGCAGCGCGTTGGTCAGGCCCTCCTGGACGATCCGGTAGCCCTCGCGCGACACCGCGGCGGGCAGCGCGGCGACCGGCCCGGTGACGGTCAGCCGGACGTCGAGCCCGGCGTCGCGGGCGCGCACGGCGAGGACGTCGACCTCGGTGAGCGTGCGCGCCGGCTCCTTGGCCGCGGGTTCTTCGCGGAGCAGGCCGAGGACGTGGTCGAGGTCCTCGAGGGCGCTTCGAGACGCTTCTTCGATCGTGCCGAGTGCGCGCCGCACCTGGGCGGGGTCGGCCTCGACCAGGTCGGCGGCGGCCGCGGCCTGGATGGTCGACGTCGTGAGCGTGTGCCCGATCGAGTCGTGCAGCTCGCGGGCCAGCCGGTTGCGCTGGGCGAGCACGGCGGCCCGGCGTTCGGCCAGCGCCACGCGTTCGGCCGTCGACGGGCCCAGCAGCGCCTGCGCGCCGGCCCGGAGGCCGAGGGTGGCGGCGGCCGTCAGCGCCAGGGCCGCAAACGCCACCACCAGCCCGAACGGGACCGTCCAGGCCCCGAGCGGGACGTCGTCCCAGAAGAGGCTGATCCGGTCCTGGCCGCCGGTCAGCCACACCGCGGGCACCAGCACCCCGAGCCCCAGGAAGGCCAGCACGGTGAACAGGACGCCGCTCGCCGCCGCGTGCAGCGCGAGCCACAGCCCGGAGCGCAGCCGCGACGCGGCGTCCGGCCGTCCTTCGGGCGCGGGGACGCCGGTGCCGAGCAGGGTGTTCGCCAGGCCGATGCCGAGCCGCCGCACCGGCCCCAGCAGGCCCAGCAGCCCCATGAGCACGGCCAGGGCGAGCAGGGCGATGAGCGCGCGAACCCGCGAATCGACGTCGACGGACACCGCCGCGGCGAGGGCGAACGGGGTCACCGGCAGCGCGAGGGCGGCCCCGGCGGCCGCGTGCAGCAGGCTGCGATAGCTGCCGATGCGGGCCAGGGAGAGGAGGAATCCGGGCATGCGGCGAGCGTAGGACGGCCGGGCCGGCCGCGACCTCCCTCTCCGGAGCCAGATCCTGGGCGTACGCCAGATCCGTCACAACCGGTTAGCAGCCGTTAGCGTGGTCCTCCTACACTCGGGACGTGGCAGACCGACCCCTGATCGCCCCCAGCATCCTGTCCGCGGACTTCGCCCGGCTCGGCGAGGAGATCGCCGCCGTGGCCGGCGGCGAGGAGACCCGCGCCGACTGGGTCCACGTCGACGTCATGGACGCGCACTTCGTGCCCAACCTGACCCTCGGCCTGCCCGTGGTGAAGGCCCTGCTCGCGAGCACCGACGTGCCGATCGACTGCCACCTGATGATCGACGACCCGGACCGCTGGGCCATCGGCTACGCCGAGGCCGGCGCCTACAACGTCACCGTGCACGCCGAGGCCGCGAAGGACCCGGTCGCGCTGGCCAAGAACCTGCGCGCCGCCGGCGCCAAGGCCGGCCTGTCGCTCAAGCCGGGCACCGCGCTCGAGCCGTGGCTCGACGCGCTCAAGCACTACGACACGCTGCTGGTCATGTCGGTCGAGCCGGGCTTCGGCGGGCAGTCGTTCATCGCCGACGTCCTGGAGAAGGTGCGCACGGCGCGGCGGCTCGTCGACACCGGGCACCTGAAGCTGATCGTCGAGATCGACGGCGGGATCAACGCCGAGACCATCGAACAGGCCGCCGAAGCGGGCGTCGACTGCTTCGTCGCCGGGTCCGCCGTCTACGGCGCCGGCGATCCGGGCAAAGCGGTCGCCGCATTGCGCGAGCAGGCGGCCCGCGGCCGGGCCGGCTGATCCGCGGCGGCACCGGAGAAGCCACCGGGCCGCGGCGGGTGTTGGATGGGAGGAGCGGCTCACAAGGAGGCAGGACGTGTTCACCGGCATTGTCGAGGAGATCGGCGAGGTCACCTCGGTCGAGCAGCTGACCAACGCGGCCCGGCTGCGAGTTCGCGGCCCGCTGGTCACCAGCGACGCCGAGCACGGCGACTCCATCGCGGTCAGCGGGGTGTGCCTCACGGTCGTCGAAGTGGCGGGCGGTGAGTTCACCGTCGACGTCGTGCACGAGACGCTGCAGCGCTCCAGCCTGGCCAAGGTCGCGGTCGGCGACCGGGTCAACCTGGAACGCGCGACCCCGGCCGGCGGGCGGCTCGGCGGGCACATCATGCAGGGCCACGTCGACGGGACCGGCGTGTTCCTCTCGCGCGACGAGGACGGCGTCACGACGTTCGCGCTGCCCGCGCACCTGGCCCGGTACGTGGTCGAGAAGGGGTCGATCGCGGTCGACGGGATCTCCCTCACCGTCGCCGCCGTCACCGACGACCGGTTCAAGGTGGCGCTGATCCCGACCACCCTCGAAGTGACCACCCTCGGCGGCCGGGAGGCCGGCGACCTGGTGAACCTCGAGGTCGACGTGGTCGCGAAGTACGTGGAGAAGCTGGCCGAGGCACACATCCGCGACCAGGTGCACAATCGGGACGGCGGCACGGAGGAGCGGTCATGAGTGAAGCGAGTGCGGCAGAGCCCGAGGCGGGCTGGACCCCCTGCGGCACCGGGGCGGTGTTCGACGCCGACGCCATCGAGCGGGCGATCGCGGACGTCGCGGCGGGCCGTCCGGTGGTCGTGGTCGACGACGAGGACCGCGAGAACGAGGGCGACCTCATCTTCGCGGCGGAGAAGGCGACGCCGGAGCTGCTGGCGTTCATGGTCCGCTACACTTCGGGCTACGTCTGCGTGGCGCTGACCGAGGCCGAGGCCGACCGGCTGGACCTGCCGCCGATGTACCACACGAACCAGGACGCGCGGGGGACCGCGTACAGCGTCACGGTCGACGCCGCCGAGGGCATCAGCACCGGCATCTCGGCCGCCGACCGCTCGCACACGATCCGGCTGCTGGCCGACCCGGCGTCCACCGCGAAGGACTTCCGCCGTCCCGGGCACGTCGTGCCGCTGCGGGCCAAGGGCGGCGGCGTGCTGCGGCGTCCCGGGCACACCGAGGCGTCGGTCGACCTGGCCCGGATGGCCGGGCTCGCGCCGGCGGGGGTGCTCTGCGAGATCGTGTCGCAGAAGGACGAAGGCGACATGGCGCGCCGCGACGAGCTCGAGGTCTTCGCGGCCGACCACGACCTGGCGATCATCACCATCGCCGACCTCATCGCGTACCGCCGTCGCACCGAGAAGCAGGTCGAGCGCGTTGCCGAAGCCCGCATCCCGCTGGCCGCGGGCACGTTCCGCGCGGTCGGCTACGACTCCCTCCTGGACGGCATCGAGCACGTCGCGTTCGTCTACGGCGAGATCGGCGACGGTCAGGACATCCTGGTGCGCGTCCACTCCGAGTGCCTGACCGGCGACGTCTTCGGCTCGCTGCGCTGCGACTGCGGCCCCCAGCTGGAGGCGGCCCTGGAAGCGGTGGCCGCCGAGGGGCGCGGCGTCGTGCTCTACATCCGCGGCCACGAAGGCCGTGGCATCGGGCTGCTGCACAAGCTGCAGGCCTACCAGCTGCAGGACGACGGCGCGGACACGGTGGACGCGAACCTCGCGCTGGGTGTCCCGGCCGACGCCCGCGACTACGGCACCGGCGCGCAGATCCTGTGTGATCTCGGCGTCCGCACCATGCGGCTGCTGTCCAACAACCCGGCCAAGCGGATCGGCCTCGAGGGCTACGGCCTGCGCGTCACCGGGCGGGTGCCGCTGCCGATCTCGCCGAACCCGGAGAACCTGCGCTACCTGCGGACCAAGCGCGACCGGATGGGCCACGACCTGGCCCAGCTGGAGCACTACGACCAGGTCGGCGCGGGGAACGAGCACCCCGACGGAGGACCACTGTGAGCGGCGACGGCCGTCCCGACGTTTCGCTGGACCTGACCGGCTGCAAGTCGCTGAAGCTCGGCATCGTGGCGACGCGGTGGAACGCGGACATCACCGACGTCCTGCTGGAGCGCGCCCTGGCCGCGGCCAAGGAAGCGGAGCTGGAGGACGAGCCGACGGTCGTCCACGTCGCGGGCGCGATCGAACTCCCGGTGGTGGTGCAGGCGCTGGCCCGCAACCACGACGCGGTGGTGGCGCTGGGCGTGGTCATCCGCGGCGGCACCCCCCACTTCGAGTACGTGTGCGACGCGGTGACGGCGGGCTTGACCCGGGTGGCGCTCGACGAGAGCACCCCGGTCGGCAACGGCGTCCTGACGTGCGACACGCACGAGCAGGCGGTCGACCGCTCGGGCCGCCCGGGGTCCAAGGAGGACAAGGGCTACGAGGCGACGGTGGCGGCCCTGGACTCCGCGCACGTGCTGCGGAGCCTGCGCCAGCCGTGGACCGAGCGGGGTTTCGTGTGAGCGTGAAGACTCTCCTGGTGATCCGCCCCCGCCGCGCGCTGATCATGTGCAGCGTGCTGGCGGTGGCGCTGCTGGCGGTGTTCGTGGTGGTGGCGGTGCTGCTGCGCAACGGCAACACGGGGGTCCACTTCCAGCGGTCGGACCAGGCGGCGATGATCGGCATCGGCATCCTGCTGGCCTGCGGCGTGATGCTGTTCGCGATCGCCAGGGTGCGCGCGGATTCCGAGGGCATCGAAGTCCGGAACGTGCTGATGACCCGGCGGTTCGCTTGGGGTGAGGTGCTTTCGGTGAGCTTCCCGGACGGTGCTTCGTGGGCGCGGCTGGAGTTGCCGGAGGACGAGTATCACGCGGTGATGGCCGTGCAAGCGGTGGACCGGGACCGGGCGGTGGAAGCGGTGCGAGCACTGCGGAAGCTGCACCGCGAGGCCACCGGCGGCTAACGACCGATGATCCGGTCGGCCAGTTCCCGGGCACTCTGTTCGGTGAACTTGCCGCTGATCGTCGTCACCCCGTCGAGGATCGCGATCTGGATGTTCGGCGCCGACAAGACCTGACTGCCCAGGACGAACGCGGCCTGCTGGTTGACGTTCTTGCTCGTGAAATCGGCCCAGATCTTCGTGCCCTCGGACTTGAACGTGAGCGTCACGAGCCACTGCCCGCGCTGCTGGTCGTAGCCGGATGTCGCATTGGCCACCTCGCTCCCTGAGAGGAACTCGGGTTCGAGTACGTAGGCCACGTTCTCGGCTTGCGCGCACGTGACCAGGGGCAATGCCCGGTCGTCGTGGCCGGCCAGCGGATCGGCCCTGCCGGGCGTGCAGTCGATCGCCCGCACGGCCGCCGTCTGCTCGGCGGGGTCGAGGCTCTGCCGAGCGGCCTGCGAAGGAGGCGGGCCGGTTCCGGTGCCGCCGACCCGCGTGGCGTCGGCGACGACCTTGCGGAACTCCAGCGACTTCGGTCCGTCGGCACGCAAGGCGGTCGACGGTGTCACCGGCGCGGGCAGGGCCTGCCCGCCGACGGCTGTCGCACACCCGGCTGACAACGTCAGCAGGGCGACCGCCGAGAGGAACACCGCGAAGCGCATGAGCCCCAAGTCGGCGGAGCGAGCCCCGCTGTTACGCGGCTGTCAGAGGTCCAGGTCCACCACGATCGGTGCGTGGTCCGAGGGCCCCTTCCCCTTCCGCGCGTTGCGGTCCACATAGGAATCCGTCACCGCACCGGAAAACGCGGCGTTCCCATAAACCAGATCGATCCGCATCCCCTTGTTGTTCGGGAAGTTCCCCGCCCGATAATCCCAGTACGTGAAGGGATGGTCGTACTTCAACGGCCGCGGGAACACATCCGACAACCCGAGATCCCGCAACCGCGCCAAGGCATCCCGCTCCGGCTTCGTCACGTGCGTCGACTCCGCGAACACCGCGATGTCCCACACATCCGCATCCGTCGGCGCCACATTGAAGTCCCCGAGCACCGCGAAAGGCCCGGAAGAAAGCTCCGACGAAACCAGCGACCGCAAAGCCTCCAGCCACTCCAGCTTGTACGCGTAGTGCGGGTTGTCCGGCTCGCGCCCGTTCGGCACGTACACCGACCACACCCGCACGCCCCCACACGTGGCACCCACAGCGCGCGCCTCCGACGCCCCGTCGAACTGGGGCTCACCCGGCAACCCGCGCACCACGTCGGACAGGCCCACCCGGGACACGATCCCGACGCCGTTCCACTGCCCGAGCCCGTACGCCGCCACCTCGTAGCCCAGCGCCTCGATCTCGGCCGCCGGGAACTTCTCCGTCGTGCTCTTCAGCTCCTGCAGGCACAGCACGTCCGGCGCCGTCTTCTCCAGGAAGTCCAGCACGCGCGGCAAGCGGGGGACGATGGAGTTCACGTTCCAGGTGACGATCCGCATGCCCGCGAGCATCCCACACGCCCCCGACAAGAAATGCCGTTAAGGCCACCTTACGGGCGTCAGACGCCCGTAAGGTGGCCTTAACGGCATGGGGAACCTCAGACGCCCGCGGTCGTCCGGATCCAGGACCGGCTCGAAGCCACGCTCGCGTAGTTGTTCGTGCCGCGCGTGTTCGTCCCGCTCTGGTTCTGGACCGTCGACGCGACGCCGACCTGCACGCCGCCCGACACCTGGGGCCCGCCCGAGTCGCCCTTCCACGCCGATCCGTTGATCCCGACGCTCTGGATCGCCCGGCCGCCGTACGCGTCCGTCGAGCGGCCGGTCACCTGGACGTTCGCCGTCTTCAGGGCCGACGCCGGCGGGCCGGTCGGGGTGGTGCGGCCCCAGCCGTAGAGCTGGTTGGTGCTGCCCGTCGACGGGTCCGCGCCGCCCAGGGAGATCGGCCCCGCGCTGGTCGCCGAGGCCAGGTGCAGCAGCGCGATGTCGCCGTTCGGGGACTCGTACTTGCCGTCGACCGCGATCTGCGTGCCGGAGAACAGCGTGTTGCTGCCGACCTTGACGTGCATGCCCGAACCGTCCTGGTCGAGGCAGTGCACCGCCGTCATGACCCAGCGCGCGGCGATCACCGTGCCCGAGCAGTTGAAGCCCTGGAAGTCACGCCCGGGCGTGTTGACGTACACCTGGGCACCCCACGAAACGGTGGGGGCGGTGGTGCCGCCGACGATGTTCGGCTGGACGCCGGCGGAAGCGACGGCGCCACCCGCGAGGGTCAGCGCGACGGCGGCCGTGCACGCGGCGCCGAGGGTGCGGAGAGTGCTCACGGTGGTGATCCTTTCGGACGGGGGCCGGATCGGCCGGTCGGAAAGTAACCACCGCGTCACCCGGGGCGACACCTACCGAAGTCGGAACCGGGCGAAGACCCGACTTCCGGCGGATCGGACACCGGGGGGCCACCGAGAACTGTCGGTGCCGCCCCATAGTCTTGGGTGGTGGCTGACCCGACCACCTACCGACCCGCTCCGGGAAGCATCCCGGAGGCCCCTGGCGTGTACAAGTTCCGCGACGCGACCAAGCGGGTCATCTACGTCGGCAAGGCGAAAAGCCTGCGCAGCAGGCTGAACTCCTACTTCGCCGACCTCTCCGGCCTGCACCCGCGCACCCGGCAGATGGTCACGACGGCCGCGAGCGTCGAGTGGACCGTCGTCACCACCGAGGTCGAGGCGCTGCAGCTCGAGTACAACTGGATCAAGGAGTTCGACCCGCGGTTCAACGTCCGCTACCGCGACGACAAGAGCTACCCGGTGCTCGCGGTGACGTTGAACGAGGAGTTCCCCCGCCTGCACGTCTACCGCGGCGCGCGCAAGAAGGGCGTCCGGTACTTCGGGCCGTACTCGCACGCCTGGGCCATCCGCGAGACGCTCGACCTGCTGCTGCGCGTCTTCTCGGCGCGCACCTGCTCGGCCGGGGTGTTCCGCCGCCACGGCCAGATCGGCCGCCCGTGCCTGCTCGGCTACATCGACAAGTGCTCGGCGCCGTGCGTCGGCCGGGTCTCGGCCGACGAACACCGCGACATCGTCGAGGACTTCTGCGACTTCCTCGCCGGCAAGACCGACGTCATGATCAAGCGCCTGGAAGCCGAGATGGCGGCCGCGTCGGAAGACCTCGAGTTCGAGCGCGCCGCCCGGCTGCGCGACGACCTCGGCGCGCTCCGGCGGGCCATGGAGAAGCAGGCCGTCGTGTTCGGCGACGGTACGGACGCCGACGTCGTGGCGTTCGCCCACGACGACCTCGAAGCCGCGGTCCAGGTCTTCCACGTCCGCGGCGGCCGGGTCCGCGGCCAGCGCGGCTGGGTGATCGACAAGGCCGAGGAGATGGACGTCCCGGCCCTGGTCGACCACTTCATCACGCAGTTCTACGGCGACGAGGCCGAGCTCGACGCCCGCGACGACGTCAACGCCGGGCCGGTGGTCCCGCGCGAGGTCCTGGTCCCGGAGCTGCCCGCGGACGCCGAAGCGCTCTCGGAGTGGCTCACCGGGCTGCGCGGGTCGCGGGTGCAGGTCCGCGTCCCGCAGCGCGGCGACAAGAAGGCACTGGCCGAGACGGTGGAGCGCAACGCGGGGGAGGCGTTCACCCAGCACAAGCTGCGCCGCGCGGGCGACCTGACGGCGCGCTCGGCGGCGCTCACCGAGCTGCAGGAGTTCCTGGCGCTCGACAGCGCGCCGCTGCGCATCGAGTGCATCGACATCAGCCACATCCAGGGCAGCGACGTCGTGGCCTCGCTCGTCGTCTTCGAGGACGGGCTCGCGCGCAAGTCCGAGTACCGGCGCTTCGCGCTGCGCGAAGCGGCCGAAGAGGGTGACGTCGCGTCGATCGCCGAGGTCGTGCGCCGGCGGTTCCACCGCTACCTCAAGGAGACCGCCGAGAGCGCCGCGGAGGACTCGTCGAAGCCGGGCCTCGACCCCGAGACCGGCCGGCCGAAGAAGTTCGCCTACCCGCCGAACCTGCTGGTCGTCGACGGCGCGGGCCCGCAGGCCACCGCGGCCGCGGACGTGCTGGCCGAGCTCGGCATCACCGACATCTCGGTGATCGGGCTGGCGAAGCGGCTCGAAGAGGTGTGGCTGCCGGCCGACCCGGACCCGGTGATCCTGCCGCGGACCTCGGAGGGGCTGTACCTGCTCCAGCGCCTGCGTGACGAGGCCCACCGCTTCGCCATCACCTACCACCGCGAGAAGCGTTCCAAGCGGCTGCAGACGTCCGAATTGGACAGTGTGCCCGGGCTGGGGCAGGCTCGCCGCACCGCCCTGATCAAGCACTTCGGCTCGGTGAAGAAGCTCAAGCAGGCCAGGATCGAAGAGATCGAGGCGGTGCCCGGCTTCGGCAGGCGCACCGCGGAGGCCGTGGTCGCCGCGCTGGCCGGGGAGTCCGGTGCGGGTCCGAGAGCAGGGGAGTAGGGAACACAGTGAGTGCGCAAGAAGAAATCCGCGGGTCCGGCATGGAGGTCGCGGTCGTGTCCGGGCTGTCCGGGGCGGGCCGCAGCACGGCGGCCAAGTGCCTGGAGGACCTGGGCTGGTTCGTCGTCGACAACCTGCCGCCGGAGCTGATCGCCACGATGGTCGAGCTGGGTGCGCAGGCGCGCGGCGCGATCACGAAGGTGGCGGTCGTCATGGACGTGCGCTCGCGTGCGTTCACCGACGACCTGGCCTCGGTGATCAAGGACCTGGACGCCCGCGGCTACAAGCCGCGCGTGCTGTTCCTGGAGGCGACCGACGCCGTGCTGGTGCGGCGTTTCGAGGCGGTCCGCCGCGGCCACCCGATGCAGGGTGACGGCCGGCTCGCCGACGGCATCACGGCGGAGCGGACGCTGCTGGAGCCGCTGCGCGAAGAGGCCGACCTGGTGCTCGACACGTCGTCGCTGTCGGTGCACGACCTGCGTGCCAAGATCGAGGACGCGTTCGGCTCCGAGGCGAGCACGCAGACCCGCGTCACCGTGCTGTCCTTCGGCTACAAGTACGGCCTGCCGATGGACGCCGACCTGGTGATGGACGTCCGGTTCCTGCCGAACCCGTTCTGGATCCCGGAGCTGCGCGAGCACACGGGCCTCGACGGCGAGGTCCGCAACTACGTCCTCTCGCAGGAGGGCGCCGAGGAGTTCCTCGACCGCTACCACCAGCTGCTGCGGCTCATCGGCGCCGGCTACAAGCGCGAGGGCAAGCGGTACCTGACGCTGGCCGTCGGCTGCACCGGCGGCAAGCACCGCAGCGTGGCGCTGTCCGTGGAGCTCGCCCAGCGTCTGTCCAAAGAGGACGGTATGGCCGTGAAGGTGGTGCACCGCGACCTTGGTCGTGAATAACGTGCGGGCGGTCGCCCTCGGGGGCGGCCACGGACTGCACGCCACGTTGTCCGCGGTGCGGCGGGTGACCCCCGACGTCACCGCGATCGTCACCGTGGCCGACGACGGCGGGTCGTCCGGCCGGCTGCGGCGCGAACTCGGGCTGCTGCCGCCGGGCGACCTCCGGCAGGCCTTCGCCGCGTTCGCCGCCGAAGACGGCGGCACGCTGTGGGCCGAGGTGTTCCAGCACCGCTTCGGCGGCGACGGCGCGCTGGCCGGGCACGCGGTGGGGAACCTGCTGCTGGCCGGGCTGTTCGAGGTGCTCGGCGACCCGGTCGCCGCGCTCGACGAGGCCTGCCGCCTGATGGGCGTCTCGGGCCGGGTGCTGCCGATGTCGCCGGAGCCCCTCGAGATCGTCGGCCAGGTCAGCGGCCTCGACAGCGAGGACCCGGCGGCGCTGCGCACCATCCGCGGGCAGGTCGCGGTGGCGTCGACGCCGGGTCAGGTGCAGCGCGTCAGCCTGCACTCGACCCGCAGCCCGGGGCGGCCGCCGCAGGCGTGCGAGGAAGCGGTGGAGGCGGTCCTGAACGCCGACGTCGTCTTCCTCGGCCCGGGCTCCTGGTTCACGAGCGTTTTACCCCACCTGCTCGTGCCCGGCCTGCACGACGCCCTCGTGAAAACCACCGCGACGAAGGTGCTCGTGCTCAACCTTGTCCCCCAGCCGGGGGAAACCGCGGGGTTCTCCCCGGAGCGGCACCTGGACGTACTCTTCGAGCACGCGCCCGATCTGCGGGTCGACGCCGTGATCGCGGACCGCGATTCCGTGCCCGACCCGGCGAATCTCCGGCGCGCGGCGGAACGGCTCGGCGGGCGGGCGCACCTGGGGGCGGTGGGCGACCCGGAAGTGGCGGGACGGCATGATCCTGATGCGCTCGCGCGATGCATGCGGGAGGCTCTCGGTCTCGGCAGGGACGGGGAGCACGGGGGAGGAGCGAAAGGCAGGGAGGGGCAGTAATGGCGATGACCGCCGCGGTGAAGGACGAACTGAGCCGGCTGGAGATCACGAAGGTCGGGCCGCGCCGGGCGGAGGTCGCGTCGCTGCTTCGCTTCGCCGGCGGGCTGCACATCGTGGCCGGCCGGGTGGTCGTCGAGGCGGAGCTGGACACGGGCTCGGTCGCGCGACGGCTGCGCAAGGAGATCCACGAGCTCTACGGCCACCATTCGGACGTCCACGTCATCACCGCCAGCGGGGGGCTGCGCAAGGGCACGCGGTACGTCGTGCGCGTGGTGAAGGACGGTGAGGGCCTGGCCCGCCAGACCGGGCTGATCGACCAGCGCGGCCGTCCGGTGCGCGGGCTGCCCGCGGCCGTGGTGTCCGGGGGAGTGGCCGACGCGGAAGCGGCGTGGCGGGGAGCGTTCCTCGCGCACGGGTCGCTGACGGAACCGGGGCGCTCGTCGTCGCTCGAGGTGACCTGCCCGGGCCCGGAGGCGGCGCTGGCCCTGGTGGGGGCGGCCCGCCGGATGGGCATCCAGGCGAAGTCCCGCGAGGTCCGCGGCGCCGACCGCGTGGTGGTCCGCGACGGCGACGCGATCGGCGCGCTGCTGACCCGCCTGGGCGCGCACACGAGCGTCCTGCAGTGGGAGGAACGCCGCATGCGCCGCGAGGTCCGCGCGACGGCCAACCGCCTGGCGAACTTCGACGACGCGAACCTGCGCCGGTCGGCCCGCGCGGCGGTGGCGGCGGCGGCCCGGGTGGAGCGAGCGCTGGAGATCCTCGGCGACACGGCCCCGGACCACCTGCTGGCGGCGGGCAAGCTGCGGCTGTCGAACCGGCAGGCGTCCCTGGAGGAGCTGGGCCAGCTGTCGGACCCGCAGATGACGAAGGACGCGGTGGCCGGGCGCATCCGCCGCCTGCTGGCGATGGCGGACAAGCGGGCCAAGGACATGAACATCCCGGACACCGAGTCCGCGGTCACGCCGGAGATGCTCGAAGAAGAAGACGCCTGACGGCACGTGGTTCCACCCGCCTCGGCCGGTCCGTTCGATCACACCGGCATCGACCGTTCGTACTCGGCCATCAGCTCCGCCAAGCGGTCCGGCCCGGCCGAGCCGCCGCCCGGAATGTCGCTCGCCGAGGCTCCGGCCGGGCCGTCGAGCGCGGGCAGTGCACAGCCGCCGCGGCGGGCCAGGACGGCCGCCGTCGCCACGAATCCTTCGAGCAGTGCGCGGTTGATCGGGTGCGAGGCCGCCCGGTACTCGGCGACCAGCGCGCCCACGAACTTCGCGAACGCGGCGCCGTCGATCGGGTGATCGTCGGGGTCGCCGGGCGTCGCCTCGATCCCCGACGGCAGGCCCGCCGTCGGGGCCAGCGTCTCCGCCAGGCGCACGAACAGCCGCCCGGGCCCGTTCGAGGGGTTCCAGACGCCCTGGCCGTCGATGCTGAAGTACTGGCTCATCGGCCGCGAGCCTAGGGCGCTCACCGTCGCCGGTCAGCCGGTTTTCCGCCGGTGCGGTTAACGGGATCGGTGCCGCCGGGGCGATCTCGTAACACCGCGGTAGCACCGGGGAGCGGCGGGCGAAACGCGGCGCGTCGAACCTCGGGATGGATACGCCGAACGAGGGAAGGGGTACCCATGCGCACGAGCACGAACGGCGCGCGGCTGCAGGTGTCGCCGGAGGTCGGCACCTGGCTCGCCCGGCGCAGCAGCAAAGCGGGGGACTGGACGGCGGAAGAGCTGGTCGAGGCCAAGCGCGGCACGACGGTCTCGGTCGTCATCCCCGCGCGCAACGAAGAAGCCACCGTCGGGGCTATCGTCACCGCGATCCGCGAAGAACTCCAGGAACACCACCGGCTGGTCGACGAGATCCTCGTCGTCGACAGCCACTCGGCCGACGCCACCGCCGAGGTGGCCGCCGCGGCCGGGGCGCGGGTCGTCGCGCAGGACGCCGTCTTCCCCGCCCTCGAAGGGCTGCAGGGGAAGGGGGAGGCCCTGTGGAAGGGTGTCGCGGCCACCACTGGCGACCTCGTCGTCTTCGTCGACGGCGATCTCTACGACTTCACCACGAGCTACGTCACCGGGTTGCTCGGCCCGCTGCTCACCGACCCGTCCGCCGCCTACGTCAAGGGCTTCTACCACCGCCCGCTCAACGGCGCGGCGGGCAGCGAGCCCGAAGGCGGCGGCCGCGTCACCGAGCTCGTCGCGCGGCCGCTGCTCAACATGTTCTGGCCGGAGCTGTCCGGGTTCGTGCAACCCCTCGCGGGTGAGTACGCGGGGCGGCGCGAGGTGCTGGAGAGCATCCCGTTCGTCGTGAACTACGGCGTCGAGATCGGGCACCTCATCGACCTGGTCGAGCTGCGCGGCCTCGACGCGCTGGCCCAGGTCGACCTCGGCCACCGCGTCCACCGGCACCAGAGCACGCAGGCACTGGGCCGGATGTCCGGGCAGATCATGCAGACCCTGTTCGACCGCCTGGAGCGCTACGACCGGCTGGTCACGGCCATCCCGCCGGCCACGATCCTGGCGCAGTTCCAGCGCGGCGCGTCCGCGGACGGCGTCGAGCGCGAGCTGGTGCTGACCGATCTGACGTCGCGGCAGCGCCCGCCGCTCGCGGGCCTGCCGGTGACGTTGCGGCCGGAGAACGAACGCACCTTGCAGGACACCGCGTAGGTCACCCGGCGAGCGCGCGGGCCGCGGCAGGCTGCCACCCCGGCGGCCCGACCACGTAGCCCGCGCGCTCGCGCCACGTCCGCGCCCCGCGGAGGTCGCGCAGGATCGAGCCGTACTCGTGGAAGCCGACCTTGAGCAGGTTGTACGTCCCGATGTTCTTCGTCAGCCCGTAGGTCGGCCGCTTGCCTTCGGGCACGAAACTGCGGAACAGCCGGTCCCAGATGATCAGGATGCCGCCGTAGTTGGCGTCCAGGTACTCCGCGTCGCTGCCGTGGTGGACGCGGTGGTGCGACGGGGTGTTGAAGACGTACTCGAACCAGCGCGGCAGCTTCCCGATCTTCTCGGTGTGCACGAAGAACTGGTAGACGAGGTCGATCGAGAGTCCGGTCAGGATCATCCACGGCGGGATCCCGCACAGCGCCAGCACCGACCAGAACGGCAGCTGGAAGTACGGGGTCCACTTCTGGCGCAGCGCCGTCGAGAAGTTGTAGTGCTCGCTGGAGTGGTGCACCTGGTGCCCGGCCCACAGCAGCCGCACGCGGTGGCTGGCGCGGTGGTAGGCGTAGAAGACCAGTTCCTGGCCGAGCAGCATGAGCACCCACGTCCACCAGTCGCGCGGGTCGAGCTTGACCGGCGCGAGCTCGAACAGCGCGGCGAAGACGACCAGCATCACCAGCCGGAACAGCGCGTTGACGCCGACCGCGACGGTGCCCATCAGCATGCTCGTGCGGGTGTCGGCCGGGCTGTAGCCGATGACGTTGTCGTCGTGCCCGAGCACGTGCACCGCGACGATCTCGATCGCCACGAACAGCACGAACACCGGGATCGCGAACAGCACGGGGTCGCGCAGGTGCGCCAGGAACTCGGCCACGTCGCCTCCTCTGATCTGACCTGACGGTAACTTACCCTAGGGTCACTTTACGCACGGTAGGCTCTCCGGCGTGACGGAGTCAAGGGCGGTCGGGACCAAGGGCATGCCCCGCGAAGAGCGGGAGGCCCAGCTCGTCGTCGCCGGCACCGAGGAGTTCGGCCGGGCGGGCTACGCGGGCGCGTCGATGGTCGAGATCGCGCGCCGGGTCGGCGTCACGAAGCCGTTGCTGTACCAGTACTTCGGCTCCAAGGACGGGCTCTACCTGGCCTGCCTGCACCGCGCGGGCGACCGGCTGACCGAGGGCGTCGCGACGACCATGGCGGCCGGCGGCGAGCCCGAGCGGATGCCGCTGAAGGTGCTTTCGGCGATCTTCACGACGTTCGACCACGACCGCTACGCGTGGCGCCTCCTGCGCGACGAGACGGTCCCGGCGACCGGCGACATCGCGGCCGCGGCGGCCGACTACCGGCGCCGCCTGGACGCGTTCGCCCTGCTCGGCGCGACGCAGCTGATGACGGCGCGCGGGCTGGCCGACCCGGTCGACATCGAGGCGATCGCGCAGGTGTGGACCGGCGTGGTCGACTCGCTGATCAGCTGGTGGATCGACCGCCCGGACGAGGACGCGGTGGCGATGACGGCCCGCTGCGCGCGGATCATGGAGGGCCTGTTCGGCTGGTGAGGCCGGGCGTGTGAGGGCGCGGTGGCCTGCCTGCAGGGGAACGTTCGCCGCCTCGGCTCGCCAGTTCGGCCGGCGCGGGCCGGGGAAAGCTCCGCGCACCGCCGCGGCTCGCCGGCGTGTGCTGCCGGCTGGGCAGAGTGCCGCCGCGTCAGCCCGCCGATTCGGCCGGCGCCCGACGCGCCTCGGCGAAGAACGCCGCCCGATCGTCGCCGAACGTCACCGCGGCCGCCGACAGCGTGCGGGCCAGCGCTTCGAGCGGATCCTCCCACCGGGCCAGCGCGCGCTGGGCCTCGGGCGACGCCGCCACCGCGTCACCGGCCAAACCACGCTCCTGCTTCGCGAACTCCCGGAGAACCCCCGGCCGCAGGGCCAGGATCCGCTCGTCCGGCAGGGTCCCACCCCACTCGCGGAGCAGCCGCTCGTGCTCGGCCTTCGCGCGCGCCTCTTCTTCGGCTCGCTGCCGCGCCTCCTGAGCTTCGGGTGTCGGCGGCGGAGGCAGCTTCCGGGCGAAGCCGTGCCAGTACGCGGCGGCCGCGCTCAGCTGCCGGATCACCGCGTCGGGTGACGGTGGTGCGGGCCAGAACTGCAGCAGATAGCGGTCCCGCTCGGGCTCGTCGCCGAGGCGGGTCTCCTGCTCGCGGCCGGCGTCCATCCCGGTGGCGCCGTAGCGGACGCGGTAGTCGCCCGGGGCCAGTTCGAGGTCCCACCAGTCCTCGCCGCCCCAGGTCACGAGCATCGCGCGCCCCGCCACCCGGAACGACGCCTCGACGACGTCCTCGTCGCCGGCGTCGGGCGGCTCGGTCTCGTGCACCTCCGCGGTGAACCCGACGTCTCCGGTGTGCAGGCCCGTGAGCAGGAAGAGCGTGCCGCGCACCGCGGCGCCGCACAGCCCGTTCCGCTGGCCGGCGAAGCACGCGGTGAGGTCGCCTTCGAACTGGTCACCGCCCTCGCTGTGGACGTAGAGCTGTCCATAGTGGACAGGGAGGTCGCCGTGCACCACGGTTCGCATGCCGGCCATCCTGGCAGGGGGCGCCGCCGGTTGTCCGGCGTTCAAGACCACGGAGAGTGCTCCTCGGCGAAACTTTTCCCGAATGGCGTAGCGAAACCGGTACGGTTTGCGATTAATCAGGGAAGCCATCCTGCCGAGAGGTGTCCCATGCCCGAACCAGCCGCTCCCGTTCCGGTCGATCCCCGGCTCGCCGCGCGGTTCACCGAGGACCTGCTCGACGGCTGCCAGGTCCTGGCCAAGGACTACGGGTACCGGCCGGCCCAGTTCGAACGGATGGTGCGCGAGCACGGCGGCGTCGAAGCGGCCCGCCTGCTGCTGCGCGGCGCCGGGACCGCCGGCGGGTTCACCGTGCTCTGGGAGAAGAACCAGCTCGGCCGCAGCTCCGAGGCGACGATGCTGCGCGACGAGTACGCCGAGCTGTTCACCCCCGACGAGCTCCTGCTGGCCCGGCGGCGGCTGGAGGAACACGGCTTCGACGTCGACGCCCATCTCCGCAGCATCGCCGGACCGAGCTGAGGGGGAGTAGGGCGGCAGGGGTGACCGGCGCCGCTCCGGTCACCCCTGCCGCGGCTTCTAGGCCGCCGCGCTGGACTTCCCGCGCAGCACGACGCTGCCCGCCGACGCGCCCTTGACCGCCGTTTCGACCTGGGCCATCGTCGAGGACGAACTCAGGCCGGGGACCGTCGCGGTGGTCAGGGCGTAGAGCGTGAACGTGTACGGGTGGCTGGACCCGCCCGGGCAGGGGCCGAAGAACTTCTGCGCGTTCGCCCCGCTGCCCATGGCCTTCTGCTTCGCGCCACCCTGGTCCGGCACGGTGTAACCCGCGCCGAGCGCCTCCGGCAGCGAGCGGGCCGACGCCGGGATGTCCCAGATCGCCCAGTGCAGCTTGTTGCCGCTGTTGGCGACGTCGGCGAACACGACGGCGTAGCCCTTCGCGCCGGTGGACGCGCCCCAGGCGAGCGGCGGCGACGGGTCCTGGCCCGCCGTGCCGTCGCCGGCGCAGGTGTACTTGTCCGGAATGGTCGCGTTGTCGGCGAAGGCGGAGCTGGTCAGCTTGAAGTCACCCGGCGTGGCGCCGCCGGGGAACTTCAACCGCACGATCACGTTGTCCAGCACCGACGGCGTGCCGCCGTTCTTGTCGTTGTTCGTCGAGGTCAGCCACAGCCCGCCGTCCGGGGTCTTCGTGACCGAGCGCAGCCGGCCCCAGCGGCCGGAGAACAGCGTCGACACCGTGCCGACGCCGGTGCCCGCCGCGTTGATCTGCGTGGCGAACATCTGCTCGCCCGTGACACCGGCGATGTAGATCCAGTCGTTGACGATCTCGACCCCGCTCGGCCCGGCCTGCGACGTCGACCACGTCTTCTTCGGGGCGATGAAGCCGCTGCAGCTGCCCTGCGTGCCTTCGCAGCTCGGCCAGCCGAAGTTGCCGCCCTTCTGGATCAGGTTGAGCTCGTCCTGGCTGCTCTCGCCGAACTCCGCCGCCCACAGCTGCCCGCGGGAGTCCCAGGCCAGGCCCTGCGGGTTGCGGTGGCCGTAGCTCCAGACGTACCGCGCGTTGCCGCCGGTGGCGTAGAACGGGTTGTCGCTCGGCGCCGAGCCGTCCGGGTTGAGCCGCAGGATCTTCCCGTTGAGCGAGCTCTTGTTCTGCGCGTTGTCGCTGTTCTTCGCGTCGCCGACGGTGGCGTAGAGCTTGCCGTCCGGGCCGAACTTGATCCGCCCGCCGTTGTGGTAGCGGTTCTTCGCGATCCCGGTCAGCACCGGCGTCGACGTCGAGGACAGCGTGGTGCCGTCGTAGGTCATCTTCACGATCCGGTTGTCCCCGGACGCGGTGTGGTACAGGTAGATCGCGTGGTCGCTCGTCCAGTTCGGCGAGATCGCCAGGCCGAGCAGGCCGCCTTCGCCGTTGGTGCCGACCGCGCCCGGCACCTTGCCCAGCGTGGTCTTCTGGCCGGACGGCGTCACCAGCAGGATCTCGAACCGGTCCCGCTCGGTCACCAGCGCGTTGCCGTTCGGCAGGAAGTCCACCGCCCAGCCGAGGTCGACCTTCGCGATGTCCTTGTCGTACTCCGGGATGCCCCCGGCGCCGCCCGGAGCGCTCGTCTTGGCGGTGACCGCGTTGCTCGCCGCGGAGCTGTTGCCGTCGGGGTCGCGCGCCTTGACCGTGAAGGTGTAGGAGGTGTTCGGGTTCAGGTTCGTCACGGTCGTGCCGAGCGACGTCGTGGTCGCGACCTTCGTGGCGCCCTGGAAGACGTCGTACCCGGCGACCGTGCCGCCATTGTCCGTGGATGCGTTCCACGCCAGGGAAACGCTGTTGGCGGTGACGCCGGTGGAGCGCAGGTTGCCCGGCACGGTGGGCGGGGTGGTGTCGTCGCTCGGCGGCGTGGTGAAGGTGACCACGTTGCTCTGCTGCGACGGGTTGCCCGCGGCGTCGAACGCGCCGATGGAGATGTCGTAGGCGGTGTTCGGGGTCAGGTTGTCGACGGTCGCGCTCGTCGTGGTCCCGTCGACGGTCTTGAGGATGTTGCCGCCGCGGTTGATCTCGTACCGCACGACGCCGACGTTGTCGGTCGCGGCGGTCCAGGAGAACGTCGCCGCGGTCGGGAGGATGTTGCTCGCCTTGAGGTTCGACGGCGGCGACGGCGGTTCGCTGTCGCTCGGCGCGGTGAAGGTGTCGGTGAGCTTGTCCGCGTTCGGGCCGCCGTTGGCGGTGGTCGCGGTCGTGCGGATCTTGTTGACGCCGGCGGTCAGCTGCACGGTCGCGGTGGCGGTCTTCCACGTCGTCCACGCGCCGGTGCCGGGGAAGTCGACGGTGCCCTTGTCGCCGCCGTCGACGACGAGCTGCACCGGCCGGTTGTCGGCGGTTCCGTTGGCGTAGCGGAAGGTCAGGGTGTGCGTGCCCGCCTGCGCGGCGTTCACGGAGTATTCGACGTAGCTGCCGGCGACGTTGTCGAAGTTGACGAACCCGGTGCCGGAGTACCCGGCGTGGTTCGATTCGACGACGCCCTGGGAGATCACGGCGTTCTCGGACTCGTAGTCCGTTGCGGCGGCGGCGAAAGCGCTTACCGGGCTGAGCGCGGTGAGGCCGAGCGCCGCGACGGCGGTACCGGCCAGTACCACGCGCCACGGTGGACGGGGTGCCACTGGGAGCCTCCTGCGTGGGTCGGGGGACAGGGGGAGACCGGGGCGGAACTGGTCGGCGGACCACCGGAACCGAGCTTAATAGTTAGGAAAGTTTCCTATCTATAAGGTCAGATCTCACACCCTCCGAGCGGGCCGTGTCAATACTCGACACGGGCGCTCACCCTTGGTGAAGAAGGGTTTCCCGCTCAGCGGTGCGCGTGTCCGGCGGGTGGAGCGTCAGCCTCGCTTTGGTGGGGCCGGCCAATGGTCATGAGGGCCACCCTCAGGCCCCGCCGAAGTCGCGGTTCGGCCGTCCGGCTTCCGCCGCTGCCGTGGAACGGGATCCCGGACTGCTCCTCGCCCGCGCCCGGATTCGAACGTCTTGAATGAGTCATTCAGGTCTTGGGAGGTCCTGAATGACTCATTCAAGACGCCGGACCGAAGGAGTCGCTCAGGACGTCGGAGCCGGCCGGGCGTCAGCTGACCGTGGCGGCGGTTTCGCCGGCCCAGTCGCGCGGCTCGAGGAACGACGCCAGGTCCGCTTCCGGGCTCCCCGGCTCCGGCGCGCCCCCGGAGTCCCACCGCGCCAGCGGCGGCAACGCCAGCAGGATCGCCTCGGCGTCGGCCCGCCCGGCGGACGCGGCGCGGAAGAGGGCGGCCTCGGCGTACCGGCCGCGGCGGTGCAGCTGCCACTGCCGCTCGCGCTCGCCGTGCGGCAGGTCGCGGCGCCGCCGCACGATCGGCAGGTACGCGGGCGCGATCGTGGCGATGCCCGCCGCCGTGAACGCGGCCCCGCGCCGCCAGCCGTGCGGGCCGGCCGGGCGCAGGTGGTCGTAGTCGATGCCGCCGAGCCCGTGCGGCTCGTCGCGGTGCGGCAGCCGGAACCGGTCGTCGGCGGTGCGCTTCGCCTGGGCGTGGAACGCCGGGTCGAGGGTGTCGCAGTGGTGCCGGAGCGCCCGGTGGAAGTGCGCCGCGTCCTCGGCGAAGCCGTAGCACGGGAGGAGCTCCACGGTGCCGCCGAACCACCAGGCGTCCCCGGATTCCCAGTACCGGAAGTGCGCCTGGAACGCGGGAACGTAAGGGTTGCGCGGGTGGATCACGACCGACAGCCCGCTGGCGAAGAGCCCGCCCTCGGCCGAGGCCGTCACGCAGACCCCGGCGCGCTCGAAGACGTCCCCGTCGTCCAGCACGCGCGCGCGGCCGCGGCCGAACCGGGCCCCGCCGTCGAGGCGTTCCAGCTCCGCGACCAGCTCGCGCTGGCCGGAACTCATGATCGCCTTGACGGCGTCGCGTCTGCTGTCCTCACCCGAAAGCATGGCCCCCACCCCCACGGCGAGGGTACCGCGAAACCGAGGTCAGCCGGCGATCTCGGCCCGCCCGAACCCGGCGGACCGAAGTCATGCCGATCGGCGGATCCGGTTCACCGGCGACCACTGGTCGACCGGATGGCGGCGCGGATCGCCTTCACCGTCTGCCCCCATCCGCGTCTCCTCGGCGAGGCCATGATCAGGCTGCCTCCGCCGAGCCAGATCATGCCGGCGAAGCCCACGGCGATCGACGACGCGGCGAAGGACCATCTCGCCGATGCCCAGCACGATCGACACGACGATTCCGGCGACTTCGAACCTCGTGATCACCCGCTCGCCGATGTGGTCGAGCGAACCGAGGTCAGCCGGCGATCTCGGCCCGCGCGATCACCTTGGTGATCTTCGCCCGGACGAGCGACTCCTCGGGGACGGCGTTGCGCTTCCCGTACTCCTCGGCCCGCTCGGCGCCCATGTACCGGCCACCCAGCTTGGTCGCCCAGGCGAGCATCTCGTCGTAGTCGTGGGTCAGCCGCGCCTCGGCGGTGAACTGGACGTACGAGTACGGCGGTTCCTGGTCGTCGATGACCAGGGAGATCCGCGGGTCGCGGGCGATCGCCTTGCCCTTGAGGGTGTCGGTGCCCGTGGTGAAGACCAGCTCGTCGCCGTCCGGGCCCTCGTCCAGCAGGAACCAGATCGGGGTGACGATCGCGGCGCCGTTCGCCCGGACCAGGCCGAGCTTGCCCGTCCGGGTCCCCTCGGACGCGAACTTCCACCACTCTTCGCGGCTCATCTCACGCATGTGAGCGACGTTAGCCCGTCACCCGCGCGTGCGCAGAGGGTGGCCGACTAGCCTGGCCTGCTGTGCGAGACGACGACAGGGCCGCGATGGGACTGGCCGACGAGGGGCTGACCCGTCGGCTCAAGGCGCTGGCCTGCACCGCGCCGCTGCACGACCTCGACGCGCGGAAGGCGAAGCTCGACTGGGCCGACGCCACGATCTACCAGATGGCCGAGATCGCGCTGCACACGATCGACCAGGTCACCATCGCGATGGACTTCGACACCGGCGCCGGCCACGACGAGGTCATCGACCGGCTGCTGCCGTTCATCGCGGCGCAGGCGCCGTCGCGGATGCCCGAGGAACACGTCCGCGTGGCCAAGTGGGTCCTCGACAACCTGATCAACGTCGGCACCACCGAGCGCGGCTTCCGGCGCGTGTACGGCTCGATGGGCCCGGGCGGCTACCAGCGCCGCCAGTTCGACTTCAAGCTGCTCGTCGAGCTGGCCGCCCGCGATGGCGAGGTCTACCTCCGCGCCACCGACGAGGCGATCAACGTCCTCGTCGGCGCCCTCGACACCGACGTCGAGTCGGCCCAGATCGCCGCCGAGGTCAAGCTCGAGAACCTCATCGCGCGGGGTCGGCTGGCCGACGCGAAACTGGCCGCCGAGCAGGCCCGCTACCGGACCGTCCAGTACGGCGAGGTGCTGCGCGCGAAGCTCGACGCGACCCGCCGCGACGTCCGGTCGGTCGACTGGGAGCGCGAGGTCCCGGAGCTGCTCGACAGCGCGCTGAGCCACATCGAGGCCCGCTTCCGCGCCGAGAACGCCATCCTCAAGAACATCACCACCGCCCGCGACGAGACCGAGGACCTCGACCGCAAGCGCCGTGCCGCCGAGCTCGTCGACATCGTCGGCGACTGCATCCGCCGGCACACCCGCCTGCAGTCCCGGCTGGCCGACGCGGGCGCGGTGTTCCGCGCCGAGCAGGACCGCCAGCAGTTCTCGGGCCCGCCGCAGCGCGCGACGCTCGACCTGTTCGGCCAGCTCCTCGTGCCGACGCTCGGGCTGCCGCTCGCCGACGCCGTCGCGCCCGTCGAGCACTTCTTCCACGCCGCCGCCGGGATCACCGCGCCGGTCGTGCCGTCGCTGTCGAGCCTGGTGTCCCTGCTTCTGCGGCCCGCACCCGAACGCGACCAGCTCGTCGGCGAGATCCCCGAGCCCGAACTCATGCCGGCCGACATCACCGACAAGTTCGGCGACGACGTCTGGCGCCGGGCCGACGAGCTGCTCGACCTGCCGGAGGTGCCGCGGCGGCTGTCCGGCCTCCTGGAAGAGGCCCGCCGCGGCCGGCAGCCCGGGCTCGCCGCCCTGGTCGCGCTGCGCGCCGTCCACGCCTACAGTCCCGGGGTCGGCGCGGCCCGGCGCCAGGGCGACCGGCACGTGCTGCTGGCCGTCGACGACGGCACGCTGCTCGACGACCCGGAGTTCGGCGGCGCCGACCTGCTGCTGTCCACGGCCGCCGTCGAACGCGCCGACGAAGAAGAGAACGAGGAGGTCGCCTGACATGGCGCTGTCCCACAGCAGCGTGGACGCCGAAGCCGCGGCCCGGCTGGTCGCCTTCGGCATGCGGCCGAAGCAGCTGCCGGCCCGCGACGTCGTCTACGGCGACCTCGTGCGCCGCTACGGCGAGGACAACGCGTTCAAGGCGCTCACCCACGCCGTCGCCGCCGGGCTCGGGCTGATGGTCCTCGAGGTCAACCAGCAGGCCGGCGCGGTGCTCGCGGCCACCGACGAGTCCGTCTTCGAGATCAAGATGGACTCCTACGCCCGGCAGGCCAAGATCCGCGAGCGCCGCGAGACGGAGAAGGTCCTGCACGGCCTCATCCACCTCGCCACCGCGGCGCTGGGCTACCCGCGCCCGGACGACCTCGCCAACGACACCTACATCGGCCGCGTCAGCGTCGAACAGGTCGACGCGATGGTCCGCGAAGCCGCCCGCATGCTCGACGAACGCGCCGCGGCGGCCGAGGCCAACAACGACCCCCTGGCCGACGCGCCCGAGCTCGAACAAGCCTGGCGCGCCTACGCCCGCCGTCCCGCGGCCGCGGCCACCAAGGACGGCCGCCTCGCCGCCGACACCACCCGCGGCATGGTCAGCCGCGCCCTGCGCTTCCTCGCCGACCAGGGCTTCCTGGTCCCGGTGAGCGACGAACAGGGCGGCACCTACCGGACCACGCCGCGCTACCAGATCCAGGTCCGCGAGCTCGCGGCCGACGCCGCCTTCGACGACCTGCTCGCGCTCGACGTCGTGGCCGTCGCGAACGACGGCGGTTCGCTGCGGGCTGCTGCTTCGGACACGCTGTAAAAGGGGAGTAGATGTACGAGCTTTCGCGGGTCCGCCTGCACTCGGTGGGCCCGGCGGGTGCCCGCTACCAGGACGTCGTGCTCGACTTCAGCGGCGTCGGCGCCAAGATCACCGCGCCCCAGCAGGACGCGCTGTTCAGCGCCGGCATCCACGCGACCGGCCCCGCTGAGCTGCGCCGCCCGTCCCCGGCGAGCGTGCTGTTCCTCGAGAACGGCGGCGGCAAGTCCGTCCTCATCAAGCTGATCTTCTCGGTGATGCTGCCCGGCCGCCGCCAGGTCGTCGGCACCACCAGCACCAAGGTGCTCGAGAAGTTCGTCGCCGCCAAGGACGTCTCGCACGTCGTGCTGGAGTGGCTGCACGTCGAGAGCGGGCACCGGATCATCACCGGCAAGGTCTCCGAATGGCGCGGGCACGTCGTGTCCGCCGACTCCGAGAACCTCGCCGACTCCTGGTACTGCTTCCGCCCGACCGCCGCGCTGGGGCTCGATTCGCTGCCGATGACCCAGGACGGCCGGCTGCTCACCATGTCCGGCTTCCACGACAAGCTCGCCGCCGCCCAGCTGGCCGAGCCCGAGCTGGAACTGTCCTGGACGCGGCGCCACCACGAGTGGACCGGCCGGCTCGACACCATCGGCCTCGACACCGAGCTGTTCCGGTACCAGCGCGCGATGAACGCCGGCGAAGGCGAAGCGGCGGACGCGTTCGCGTTCGGCACCGACGACGCGTTCGTCGACTTCCTGCTGAAGGCGGTGATCTCCGAGGACGAGCCGAAGGACCTCGCCGAGGTCGTCTCGACGTACTCGCACAACCTGGCGCAGCGCGGGGATCTCCTGTCCGAGCGCGATTTCGTCGCCGGCGCCCTCGATCTGCTGGGGCCGCTGGCCGCCGAAGAAGGCGTCGCCGCGGAGTCGCGGAAGATCGCTGAATCAGCGAAAGCTGACATGGCCGCGCTGGCCGGGCGCGTCGTCGCGCGCAATGAACTGGAGAACGCGCGGCTGTCCGGGCTCGAGGAGCACGTCACCGAGGTCAAGTCCGCGGAGAAGCTCGCCGAGGGCGACCACCGGCGGCTCGCCGCGGCCGTCACGGAGCTGCGCCGGCTCGTCGCGGTGCTGCGCCTGGACGAGGCCCAGGAGGCCCGCAAACGCGTCGACGCCGAACTCGCCGAAGCCAAGACCGCGGCCGAAGCCTGGCGTGAGACGGCGACCGTGCTCAACCAGCTGAACGCGGCCCGCAAGGCGAAGGACCTGCGCGAGCTCGTCGGCAGCCGCGAGGAGAAGGCGCGGCCCGCCCTGCAGGCGCGCAACGACGCGGCGGCGGCGCTGGCGCGCGGGCTGCATTCGCTGGCGCAGGACGCCCAGCGTCAGGCCGACAAGGCCGAGGCGCACGCGGGTGCGTTGCGGGCCGAGGCCGAAAAGGCCCAGACCGAACGCGACGAGGCCGCCAACCTCGCGGCCGGGCGGCGGGCCGAAGCCCGTGGCCTGACCACGCGGATCACCGAGCTGCGCGAAGAAGTCCAGAACGCCGTCCGCGCCGGGCTGCTGCCCTCGGGCGCCGACGTCGCGGAGGCGTCCCGGGCCTCGCGAGCCGCGGCCGAATCCGCCACCGCCGAGCTGACCCGGCGCGAGCAGGAACTCGACCGCGTCGCAGCGGATCTCCAAGCGGCGCAACGGGCCGTGAACGAGGCGCACCAGCTGGCGGGCACCACCCAGGACCGCTTCGAACGCGCCACCGAAGACCTCGACCGCGCCCACCGCCGCACCGACGCGCTCGCCGCCGAGGGCCGCCTGGTCGAGCTGCTCGGCGCCGACGACGTCGCCCTCGAAAGCGACCTGCCGGTGCTGCTGGAACGGCTGCGCGAAGCGAGCGCGTCCGTCGAGAAGGAGCAGACCGCGCTGCGGATGGAGGAGTCCGCCGACGAACGCGCGCTGGCCGCCCTCGGGTCCGGCGGGCTGCTGCCGCCGCCCGAAGACGTCCAGGCCGCCCTGGACGCGCTCGAAGAAGCCGGGATCACCGCGTGGTCCGGCTGGCGGTATCTGTCCAAACTGGACGCCGGTCGTCGCGCCGAGGTGCTGGAAAGCCTGCCGCAGCTGGTCTCCGGCGTGCTCCTGAACGATGTCACGCACGTGGACCGCGCCCGCGAAGTGCTCACGAAGCGGCGGTTGCTGCCGTCCGCGACCATCGCCGTCGGCACCACCGAAGCACTGCTGGCCGAGGCGCCCGCCGCGCCCGGCGTCGAGTTCCTCGTGCCGCCGAACCCCGCGATGTACGACGAAGAAGCCGCCGACGCCGAGCGCGAAGCCGTGGCGCGGCGGAACACCGAGCGGCAGCGACGGTTGGAAGCCTTGTCCGCCAAGCTGTCCGCGGACGGCGCCTTGACGTGGAAGCTCACCACCTGGCGCGAGGACTACCCGCCCGGCGCCGTCGCGACCCTGGCCGAACAGGCCCAGGCGGCCCGGACCGCGCGCGAGACCGCGCGCACCGCACTGGAGCAGGCCGACGCGGAGTTCGCGCGGTTGAGCGAAAAAGCCGCGTCGCTGCGCGAGCGCGTCCCGGAACTGCGCGCCGCCGCGACCGAAGCCGAGGAGAAAGCACGACGGCTCGGCGAGCTGGGCGCCCGCAGCGCGCGGATCGCCGAGTGGACCGAAGACGTCGAGCGCGCCACCGAGGTCGCCGAACGCGCCGACCTGCAGGCCGCCGACGCCGCGGGCAAGGCCGCGCGGCTGCGCGAGCAGGCGGGGGAGGAACAGCGCACCGCCGACGGCCACCGCCGCACCGCGACCACCGCCCGCGCCGAGCTGGCCGAGGTCCCGGGCGCGGCCGAAGCGGCCGACGGCCCGGTGCCGGCCGAGCCCGTCGACGCACTGCGCCGGACCTACCTGTCGGCGTCCGAGTCGTACGCGAAGGTCGAAGTCGGCAGCGACCTGCGGGCCGAGCTGGAGCAGGCCGAGTCCGCCGAAGCCGCCGCGGGGTCGGCCGTCGAGTCCCTCGACGAGGCCGTCCGGGGCCGCGCCGCCGAACTGCTGGAGACGCCGGACGGTTCCGACGCTTCCGCGCGTGCGGCCGCGTTGGCGCGCGCCCGCCGGGTCGTCGACGGCCTGGAGGACGAGCGCACCGAAGCCATCGGGCTCGTCTCGACGCGGCGCGCCGAGCTGGACGCGCTGCCGCTGCAGAACGGCATCAACGGTGAGAAGCCGCGCGACATCGAGCACGGCCTCGAACTGATCGACGCGGCCGGGCTGGAGGCTTCGGCGGCCGCGCGGAAGTGGGAAGAGCTGCAGGAACGCCGGGCGGCGGCCGAAGCGACGCTCGAATCCGCGAAGAACTCGGCGTCCGGGTTCTCGCTGCTCGCCGAGTCGATGGCGCACCTGGTCACGGACACGGACGCGGCGGCCTACGACGGCGATGTCGACACCGCGCGCGCTCAGCACGGCCGCCTGAACTCCACGTTCACCGAGGCCCAGGAAGCCGCCGACGCCGGTGACCGCCGGGTCCGCGCGGCGGCCGACCAGCTCGCGCAGTACGCGACGGAGAAGCGGTTCGAGAAGCTGAGCACGCCGGTGCGCCAGCAGGTCATCTCGGTCAAGCGCGACCAGCTCCCGGCGCACGCCGCCGAGTGGGCCGAGGCGCTGCGGCCGCGGCTGCGGTCGCTCACCGACGACCTCGCGCAGATCGACCGCCACCGCGGCGGCATCATCACGCGCCTGCAGGGCATGGTCGACGGCGCGCTCCGGACGTTGCGCTCGGCCCAGCGCGTCTCCCGGCTGCCCGACGGCCTCGGTGACTGGTCCGGGCAGGAGTTCCTCCGCATCCGCTTCACCGAGCTGGAGGACAACGCGCTCACCGAGAAGCTCGGCGAGGTCGTCGACGAGGCCGCCGTGGGCAAGACCGCGGACGGCCGCGACATCAAGCGCGACGGGCTTTCCCTGGTGCTGCGGGGAGTCCGGGCCGCGGCGCCCAAGGGGTTCCGCGTCGACATGCTCAAGCCGGACTCGGTGCTGCGGACCGAACGCCAGCGCGTCTCGGAGATCCGCGACGTCTTCTCCGGCGGCCAGCAGCTGACGGCCGCGATCATCCTGTACTGCACCCTCGCCGCGCTGCGCGCCAACAACCGCGGCAAGGCCCGCAACCGGCACTCGGGCGTGCTGTTCCTGGACAACCCGATCGGCCGCGCGTCCGCCGGGTACCTCCTGGAACTGCAGCGGGCGGTGGCCGAGGCGCTGGGCGTGCAGCTCATCTACACGACGGGCCTGTTCGACGCGGGCGCGCTGGCGGAGTTCCCGCTGATCGTGCGGCTGCGCAACGACGCCGACCTGCGGGCCGGCCGCAAGTACCTCTCGGTGGACTCGACGATCCGCAACTCGCTGGACGACCTGGGCGACCCGGACGGCGTCGCGCGGCTGTCGGCGACGCGGATGTTCAGCCGGCCGGCCGAGCCGGATTCCGCTGAGGACGAACAGACGGCATGACGGGAACATCTCCCGCGGTTCCGTGGTTGCCCGGCGCATGACGAACCTGGGGGCGCTGGGCGCCACATTGGGCACGACCGGACCGGAGACCGTCACGGTCGCGGCCGAGCTGGAGGAGCTGGGCTACGGCACGCTCTGGCTGCCGGGCGGGCAGGGCAGCAACCTGCCGCTGATCACCGACGTGATCCACGGGACCGCGACGATCCCGGTGGCGAGCGGCATCCTGCCGGTCGACCGGGTGCCCGCCGCCGACGTGGCGCGGGCGTACTCGGACCTGCCGGCCGGGCGGTTCGTCGTCGGCCTCGGCGGCGCCCACGGCCCGCGTCCGCTGGCCACGCTGAACGACTACCTCGACGAGCTCGACGACACCGTCCCCGCGTCCGAGCGCATCCTTTCGGCGCTCGGCCCGAAGATGCTGGAGCTGTCGCGGGACCGCGCGTCCGGTGCCTACCCGTTCCTCGTGACGACGGACTACGTCGCGTCGGCCCGGGAGATCCTCGGCGCGGGCAAGCAGCTGGTCGTGCTGCTGAGCGTCGTCGCGGAGTCCGACGCCGGTGTCGCCCGGGAGAAGTCCCGCGAGGGTTCGCTGCGGTTCCTGGCCGGGATGCCCGGCTACGCGAACAACTTCCGCCGCATGGGCTTCACCGACGCGGACATCGCGGACCTCTCGGACTCCCTCGTCGACGGGCTCACCGTGCGCGGCGACCTCGACGCGGTCGTGGCGCGCCTGCGCGAGTACCGGGCGGCGGGGGCGGACCAGGTCGTCGTCCCGGCCGGTGACCTTCCCCGCGAGTGGTGGCCGGCGCTGGCGGAGGCCCTGCGGTGACCACGGCCCGGGCCCGCGGGCTCACGCACGGCGTCCCGGCGGAGGTGTCCCTGCAGGACGCCCTCGCCGCGGTCGCCGACCCCGTGCGCCGCAACATCCTGCGTGAGCTCGCGGCGGTCCCGGAGTGGACGAAGGCGTGCGGCACGTTCGACCTGCCGGTCGCGAAGGCGACGCTCAGCCACCACTTCTCGGTGCTGCGCGCGGCGGGCCTGATCGAGCAGCGCGACGCGGGCCCGCGGCGGCTGAACCGCTTGCGGCGCCCGGAGTTCGACGCGGCCTTCCCGGGGCTGCTGGACCTGGTGCTCAGTCACCCCGGCCGGTGAAGGCGAGGGTGGTGCCGAGGCCGATCATGACGAGGCCGCCGGTGCCGCCGACCATTTCCAGGCGCTTCGGCGAGCGGGCGAACCACGCGCGGGCGGTGCCCGCCACCAGCGCCCAGGCGGTGTCGGTGGCCAGCGCGATCGCCGGCAGGCACAGGCCGAGCAGCAGCATCTGGACCGCGACGGACCCGGCAGCCGGGTCGACGAACTGGGGCAGCAGCGCCGCGAGGAACACGATCGACTTCGGGTTCGCGAAGCCCACCACGAACCCGTCGCGCAGCACGGTCAGGACGCGGCCGGGCTCGGCGGGCACCTTCGCGGCCATCGCGTCGGAGAGCTTCCGCCGGTGCCGCAGGGCCTGGACGCCCAGGTACACGAGGTAGAGCGCGCCGGCGATCTTGATCGCGGTGAACACCGCGGCCGACGTCGTCACGAGCACGCCGAGGCCGAACGCGACCGCGACGACCTGCGTGTAGACGCCCGCGGAGTTGCCCACGACGGTGAGCAGCGCGTCGCGCCGCCCGACCGTGAGCGCGCGGCTGATGGTGAAGAGCACGCTCGGACCGGGGACGACGACCATGAGGAACGTCAGTGCGGCGAAGGCCGCGAAGTGCGCACCGGAGACCATTCCGCGAGCGTAAACGGCCCCCGGCCGGGCGACCAGGCGTTTTTGTCGGTGCCGGGTGGTATCAACAGCGGGTGCCTCCGAAGATCAGCACCCAGCAGCGCCGGGCCCGCCTCGCCGTCCGGCACCACCTGGCCGCGCCCGCGGCCACGGTGGAAGACGCCGTGGCCGGGGTCGTGGCCCTGCACGCCACCGACCCGGCGACCGTCCACCTCTCGGCGTGCGCGCGGCTCGCCGCACCGGCGATCGCTTCGGTGGAACAGGCTTTGTACGAAGACCGCACTCTGCTGCGGCTGCTCGGCATGCGCCGCACGGTGTTCGTCACCGGGCTGGACACCGCGGCGCTCGTGCAGGCCGGGTGCTCCGCGGACATCGAGGTCAAGCAGCGGAAGCTCCTGGAGCAGCACCTGGGGCAGCAGGGGCACCCGGAGAACGTGCCGGAGCCGGCGAAGTGGCTGCGCGACGTCGAAGCGTCGGTCGAGGCGGCGCTGCGGGCCCGCGGTTCGGCGACGGCGCAGCAGCTGAGCGAGGACGAGCCTCGGTTGCGCCAGCAGCTGCTGATGGCGGCGGGGAAGCCGTACGAGGCGATCGGGAACGTCACCAGCCGGGTGCTGTTCCTGCTCGCGGCCGGCGGCCGGATCGCGCGGGGGCGTCCGCGGGGGAGCTGGATCAGCAGCCAGTACGTCTGGCACCCGCTGGATTCCTGGGTGCCCGGGTTGCCGGCGTGGGACGCGGAGGAAGCGCGAGCGGAACTGGCCCGGCGCTGGCTGCGCGCGTACGGCCCGGCGCCGGCGTCCGACCTGCGGTGGTGGACGGGCTGGACGGCCGGGCAGACGAAGAAGGCTCTGGCGGTGGTGAAGCCGGTGGAGGTCGACCTCGACGGCGTGCCGGGGCTGCTACTGGCGGACGACCTCGAGCCGGTGCCGCCGTCACCGCCGTGGGTGGCGTTCCTGCCGGCACTGGACCCGACGGCGATGGGCTGGCAGGAGCGCGACTGGTACCTGGGCGCGCACCGCCCGGCGCTGTTCGACCGCAGCGGCAACGTCGGCCCGACGATCTGGCTGGACGGCCGCGTGGTGGGCGGCTGGGCCCAGCGCGCGTCGGGGGAGATCGCGTTCCGGCTGCTGGAGGACGTCGGGAGCGAGGCATCGGTCCTGGTCGAGGCGGAGGCGGACCGCTGCGCCGGGTGGTACGGCGAGGTCCGGGCGGTGCCGCGGTTCCGGACGCCGCTGGAGCGGGAGCTGACGGCGTGAGCCGGTCGCTGGATCGGTCGAGTCATCGACCTCACGTACCGCCCGCGGGCTCCTCGAAAACCACCGCGGGAGCCGTGATTCCGGAAGATCCACTGAACCGTTCCAGTGGTCTGCCGGCGCCGTCGGGCGGACCTCGGGTGTACCCGCGACTCCCAGCGGAAACAGGAGGATCGCGGGCCTCGCCGGTCCGCCGTGGTCCCCATGTCGATCACGTGAACGCGACCCCGGTTCCGGCCCCGGCTTCTTAATCGATTCTTGACCCGTTCGCCAAGTGGTGGAAGTCTCGTCAGGGCAGTCAGGGACGCGCATGCCCGCACGCTAGGGTTGCCGCGAGCCCGCAAGTCACGGCCGGACGCCCCGGCCGATCCTCAGAGGAGTGGCAGCAGTGACCGTTCGCGTAGGTGTCAACGGCTTCGGCCGGATCGGCCGCAACTTCTTCCGCGCCGTCAAGGCGAGCGGCCACGACATCGAGGTCGTCGCGTTCAACGACCTCGGCGACGTCGCGACCATGGCCCACCTGCTGAAGTACGACTCCATCCTGGGCCGGTTCCCGGGTGAGGTCAGCGTCAGCGACGAGGGCATCGTCGTCGACGGCAAGACCATCAAGGCCCTCGCCGAGCGCGACCCGGCCAACCTGCCCTGGGGCGACCTGGGCGTGGACGTCGTCGTCGAGTCGACCGGCTTCTTCACCAACGCCGACGCCGCCAAGGCGCACATCGCCGGCGGTGCCAAGAAGGTCATCATCTCCGCGCCCGCCAAGGGCGAGGACCTGACCGTCGTCCTCGGCGTCAACGACGAGAAGTACGACGGCTCGCAGAACATCATCTCCAACGCCTCCTGCACCACCAACTGCCTCGGCCCGCTGGCCAAGGTCCTCAACGACGCCTTCGGCATCGAGCAGGGCCTGATGACCACGATCCACGCGTACACGCAGGACCAGAACCTGCAGGACGGCCCGCACAAGGACCTCCGCCGCGCCCGCGCCGCCGCGCTGAACGTGGTGCCCGCCTCGACCGGCGCCGCCAAGGCGATCGGCCTGGTGCTGCCGGAGCTGCTGGGCAAGCTGGACGGCTACGCGCTGCGCGTCCCGGTGCCGACAGGCTCGGCGACCGACCTCACGGTGACCCTGAAGAAGGCCGCCACCGTCGACGAGATCAACGCCGCCTACAAGGCCGCCGCCGAGGGCCCCCTCGCCGGCATCCTGCGCTACTCGGTCGACCCGATCGTGTCCTCGGACATCGTCACCGACCCGGCGTCCTGCATCTACGACTCGCCGCTGACCAAGGTCATCGGCAACCAGGTCAAGGTCGTCGGCTGGTACGACAACGAGTGGGGCTACTCCAACCGCCTCGCGGACCTGATCAAGCTCGTCGGCTCGAAGCTCTGAGCCGGATGACCGTCAAGAACCTCGACGACCTGCTGGGCGAAGGCGTTCAGGGCCGCTACGCGCTGGTGCGCAGCGACCTGAACGTCCCGCTCGACGGGGACCGCATCACCGACGACGGCCGGGTCCGCGCCGCGCTGCCGACGATCAAGAAGCTCGCCGACGCGGGCGCGAAGGTCGTCGTCACCGCGCACCTCGGCCGCCCCAAGGGCGAGCCGGACCCGAAGTACACGCTGGCCCCGGTGGCCAAGCGGCTCTCGGAGCTGCTCGGCGCCGAGGTCGCGCTGGCCGGTGACCTGGTCGGCGAGTCCGCCAAGGCGCTGACCGCCGGCCTGGCCGACGGCGGCGTCGTGCTGTTGGAGAACGTGCGCTTCGACGCGCGCGAGACCAGCAAGGATGCCGTGGACCGCTCCGAGCTGGCCGCCGAGCTGGGTGCGCTCGTCCCGGGCGGCGCGTTCGTCTCCGACGGCTTCGGCGTCGTCCACCGCAAGCAGGCCTCGGTCTACGAGGTCGCTTCGGTGCTCCCGGCGTACGCGGGCGGCCTGGTGCTGGCCGAGCTCGACGTGCTGAAGAAGCTCACCGACGACGTCCAGCGGCCCTACGTGGTCGTGCTCGGCGGGGCGAAGGTGTCCGACAAGCTCGGCGTCATCGCGAACCTGCTGACCAAGGTCGACCGGCTGCTCGTCGGCGGCGGCATGGCGTACACGTTCCTCAAGGCCCAGGGCCACGAGGTCGGCCAGTCGCTGCTGCAGGCCGACCAGCTCGACCAGGTGAAGGGCTTCCTCGCCGAGGCCGAGAAGCGCGGCGTCGAACTGGTGCTGCCGGTCGACGTGCTGGCCGCGACGGAGTTCTCGGCCGACGCCGAGCACGAGGTCGTCGATGCCACCGCCATCCCGGCCGACCGCCAGGGCCTCGACATCGGCCCGAAGAGCCGGGAGCTGTTCGCCGGCAAGCTGGCCGACGCCAAGACCGTGTTCTGGAACGGCCCGATGGGCGTGTTCGAGTTCGAGGCGTTCTCCGGCGGCACCCGTGCCGTCGCCGAAGCCCTGGTCAAGAGCGACGCGTTCACCGTGGTCGGCGGCGGCGACTCGGCCGCCGCGGTGCGGCAGCTCGGCCTGCCCGAGGACGGCTTTTCGCACATCTCCACCGGAGGCGGGGCCTCGCTCGAGTACCTCGAAGGCAAGGAACTGCCGGGCGTCGTCGCCCTGGAGGAGAAGAACTAGTGGCACGCAAGCCGTTCATCGCCGGCAACTGGAAGATGAACCAGAACCACCTCGAGGCGATCGCGCTCGTCCAGAAGATCGCCTTCGCGCTGCCGGAGAAGTACTACGCGAAGGTCGACGTGGCGGTGCTGCCGCCGTTCACCGACATCCGCAGCGTGCAGACCCTGGTCGACGGCGACAAGCTGTCGCTCACCTACGGCGCCCAGGACATCGCGCCGCAGGACTCCGGCGCCTACACCGGCGACATCTCGGGCCTGATGCTGGCGAAGCTGGGCTGCAAGTTCGTCACCGTCGGGCACTCGGAGCGGCGCGAGTACCACGCCGAGACCGACGAGCTGGTCAACAAGAAGGTCAAGGCCGCGCTCAAGCACGGCATCACGCCGATCCTCTGCATCGGGGAGAAGCTCGAGGTCCGCGAGGCCGGCGAGCACATCCACCACACCACGACGCAGCTGGTCGACGGCCTGAAGGGCCTCAAGGCCGAGCAGGTCAAGGACGTGGTCGTCGCGTACGAGCCGGTCTGGGCGATCGGCACCGGCAAGGTCGCCTCCTCGGCCGACGCCGAACAGGTCTGCAAGGCCATCCGCGCCACCCTCCAGGAGAAGTACGGCGACGAGATCGCTTCGTCCGTCCGGGTGCTCTATGGGGGATCGGTGAAGTCGGGCAACATCGGCGAACTGGTGGGCTGCGAGAACATCGACGGTGCCCTGGTCGGCGGAGCGAGCCTCGACGGTGAAGAGTTCACGAAACTCTGCGCACTCGCCGCGGGCGGGCCGCTGCCCTGATCGGGGCCACGACCGGGTAGCCTGTGTATCCGGTCCGTCACACAGCAGTGGACGAGTCCAGGGGTACGGTGTCGGTTGGAAACGACCATGCCGTACCCCTGCATTCACCTAGAGCCCAAGGGATGACATGAAGCTGTTCCTGCAAATCCTGTTGATCGTCACCAGCGTCTTCCTGGTGGTCGCGGTGCTGCTGCACCGGGGCCGGGGCGGTGGCCTGTCGTCGCTGTTCGGCGGCGGGATGCAGTCGAGCCTGGCCGGGTCGAGCGTGGCCGAGAAGAACCTCGACCGCATCACCCTGCTGCTGGGCGCGGTTTGGCTGATCAGCATCGTGGGCCTGGGTCTGCTGCTCAAGGTGTGAGGCGTCCGGCGCCCCACCGTCGATCGCGACCGGGTCACGACGGCAGGGCGCAGCGATTCGGCGTGCCTATTGGGGGGCGCGCCGCCGATTCCTAGGTGTGAGGATTCATGGTTGGCGGTAACGCGATTCGAGGCACCCGGGTGGGTGCCGGTCCTACGGGCGAATCGGAACGAGGTGAATCGGCGCCACGGCGCCGGGTCGGCTACTGGTGCGCCAACGGGCACGAAGCCCGCCCGTCGTTCGCGCTCGACGCGGAGATCCCCGACGAGTGGGACTGCCCCCGCTGCGGGCTCCCGGGCGGGCAGGACGAAAAGAACCCACCAGCCGCACCACGGACCGAGCCGTACAAGACTCACCTGGCGTACGTGAAGGAGCGACGCAGCGACGCCGACGGCGAGGCCATCCTGGCCGAAGCCCTCGAGCGCCTGCGCCAGCGCCGGGAGATCATCTAAGCGTTGTCGGCCGAGAGCCACCCCGGGACACCTCGGGGTGGCTTTTCGCGCTTTCCGGCGCCCGACTCGCGCGCCCAAGACCCACCACGAGCCCGTGTCGACCCTCCAATCACGCGAGTCGACCTCTCAATCACGCGTGCCGACCCTTCAGTCACGCGTGCCGACCCTTCGGATACGCGAGCCGACCGCCCAGGTACGCAAGTCGACCCTCTGGGTACGCGAGCCGACTCTCGGGGCACGCTGTCCGACCTTCTGGGTACGTGAGTCGGCGCCCGAGGTACGCCTCCGACCTCGGGATGTGCGAGCCGACCCTCCGGGCACGCTGTCCGACCCTCCGGGCACGCTGTCCGACCCTCCGGCTACGTGAGCCGACCCTCTGAGTACGCGAGCCGACCCTCTGAGGTACGCGAGCCGACCGTGCGCGCAGGCCTTTCCAGCGGGCGCGCACCTTCCCGCGGCTGAGCAGCCCCCGTTTTCCACGCTACGGGTGAACACCGACAGTTCCCGGACGAGAAAGCCGCGAGCGGCGGATTCCGGCCGTCACAGCCCGGAATCCGCCGCTCGCGGCTCCTGCGAATCCGAAATCGTCAGCCCCCGCCGGTAAAATGGATACCGGGGGCCGGACGGCGCCCTCAGCGATCCAGCGGATACCGGGCCCGCACCCGGAAGCCGCCGTCCTCCATCCCGGACGTCTCGAAGCTCCCACCGAGCAAGCGAGCCCGCTCGGCCAACCCCGTCAACCCGTGCCCACCCGAAGGCAACATCTCCGACGGCCGGTTCGCGCGCTCGTTGCGGACCTCGATCTTGAGTGCCCCGTGCTCACCCTGGATGCGGATCGTCGCCGTCGCGCCCGGGGCGTGCTTGTGGACGTTCGTCAAGCACTCCTGCACCGTCCGGTACGCCGCCGCCGACACCTGGTTCGGCAGGGCCTCCGGCAGGTGCTCCACCGACAGGTGCACCGGGACCTCCGACGTGCGGATCAGCCGGTCGAGGTCGTTGATCCCGGGGCGCGGGCCGTCGTCGTCGGCGCCCGCGCGCAGCACGCTCAGCAGCGAACGCAGCTCTTCGAGGGTCCGCTTCGAAAGCGTGCGGATGACCTGGGCGGTCTCCTGCGCGTGGTTGTCGGTGGTCTGGGCCTGCAGCGCGCCGGCCTGCATCGCGATCAGCGTGATCTGGTGCGAGACGACGTCGTGCATCTCGCGCGCCAGCCGGGCGCGCTCCTCGGCGCGGACGGCGTCGGCGTGGAAGCGGCGCTCGCGGTCGCGGCTCGTGGCCAGCTCGGCGAGCTTGTTCGACACCTCGGCCCGCGCTCCGATGAGCAGGCCGATCGCGATCGGCATGCCCGCGACGAGCACGCCGTAGATGCCGTCGAGGATGTGCTCGCGCCAGCTGAGCTCGGCGAAGTCCTCCAACGGCCACTGCACGAACCGGCAGCACCACACCAGCGCCGCGCCGACCCAGACCTGCCAGTGCAACTGGCGGCGGGTGGCGAGCATGCCGAGCGTGATCATCGACGCGAGCTGCGCCCAGCCGGCCAGGAAGCCGGGGACCGCGACGAGCACGGCGAGGAACGGGAACTTCCGGCGGAACACCACCGCGAGGCACGCGGCGCCGGACAGCCAGATCGAGTAGGGCTGGGCCTTCTCGGGGATCACCAGCCAGACGTCGAGCACGGCCAGGATGACCGCGGCCGCCTCGATGGCGAACGTGACCACAGCGGGCCGGGGCACCGAGCCGAACAGGCTCAGCCCGCGCTTGCGCACCCGCTCGGCGGCCGATGGCCCCGAGCCGGCGATCGAGATGCCTGGAATCGAGAGTCCCTCTGTACTCATCGCTGGCGACCCCATTCGTCTTGTGGACTTGTTGGTGAGAGGTGCTCAGGGCCCGATCGGGACGCGCAGCAACGGACAAATGTGCGGATGCTAACGAGGTCGCGTAGAAAGACGGTAAGTTTCACCCGTTGTCGGAGTTCCGGCGTCCGAATTCCGTAGTCGACTGCTCCGTCCGGACGATAGCCGCGCAGGGGTGCTACCGAGAGTGGGAGTGTTGCTCCCCGCTGTGCACCGGAACGACCACATCGTGGGAATCATGTTACCCACGTGTGGACGTCCGGCGGTAGGTCGTCAGGCCGCCATCGACCTGAGGTCGTCGCTGAGCAGGTCGTGCAGGCCGGTGGCGCAGGCCTGCGCCGTCTCGATCGACCGCGGCAGCATCCCGGCCTCGTACGTCCGGACGGCCTCGCCGACGCTCGGTGCGGTGGCCAGCGCGGTCGCGAGCTCGGTGCCGTCCAGCAGGGCCAGGTTCGCGCCGACACCCAGCGGTGGCATCAGGTGCGCCGCGTCGCCGAGCAGCGTGAGCCGGGGCGTGTGGGTCCAGGCGTGCGGCACCGGGAGGACGTGCAACGGCCGGTTCGTGAACCCGCCGTCGAGGTCGTGCAGGAACCCGAGCAGGCTCGGGTGCCAGCCGGCGAAGCGCTCCAGCAGGTGCGCGCGCACGGCCGCAGTGTCGGCGAAGTCGAGGCCGGCGGCCCAGTCTTCGGATGCGTAGAAGATGGCGTAGCAGCGGATGTGGCCGTTGCTGTTGCGCTGCGCGACGAGCGCCTTCCCGTCGATCTTCGTCATCATCGTCCCCTGGCCGGTCAGCGCGGCCAGGTCCGGGTGACGGCGGTCGGCGTCGTCGAGGCCGAGCTCGACGAACGTGACCCCGCTGTACTCGGGCCGGACGCCGGTGAGGGCGCGGCGGACGCGGGACCACGCGCCGTCCGCGCCGACGACCAGGTCGAAGTCGCGGGCGGTGCCGTCGGCGAAGGTCAGCCGGCCGGCCGTGGTGACGTCGGTGATCGGCTGTCCCCACTGGACGGTGCCGGGCTTCAAGGAGCCGAGGAGGAGGCCGCGGAGCTGGCCGCGGTCGATCTCGGGGCGGAAGTCGTCGCCTTCCGCGGGGACCTCGTCCATGACGACTTCGGCGCTGTGCGGGTCGAGTGCGCGCATCTGCTGGCCTTCGGGGCGGGCCAGGGCGCGGAACTCGTCGTGCAGGCCGGCGGTGCGGAGGGCGACCTGGCCGGTGTCGCCGTGCAGGTCGAGGGTGCCGCCCTGGGTGCGGGCGCCGGCCGAGGCTTCCTGTTCGAAGACGGTGACGTCGAGGCCGTGGAGCTGCAGGACGCGGGCGCAGGCGAGTCCGCCCAGGCCGGCGCCGACGATGGCGATGGAGTTCATGACTTCCCCCTGGAAGTTCGGTGCCCCCGGCTGGTCCGGCGGCCTGGAGCCAGAAAAGCACAGTGACTCAGAAAGTGCAACGACTCAACTTTTGAAGTGAGTCCACCATCACGTAGGCTGAGCGCATGACCGAACTGATCGGGCGCCGCGAGCGCAAGAAGGCGCAGACCCGGCAGGCGCTGGCCGATGCCGCGCTGGAGCTGTTCCTCGAACGCGGGTACGACGAGGTCGGGGTGAAGGACGTCGCGGATGCCGCGGACGTCTCGGTGACGACGTTGTTCAAGTACTTCCCGAGCAAGGAGGCGCTGCTGTTCGACCAGGACGACGACATCGAGGCGGCGCTGGTCCTGGCGGTCCGCGGCCGGCCACCGGGCCACACGATCGTGGACGCCCTGCGCGAGCACATGCTGCGCGACAGCGCCGACGGCGGCCCGAGCGACGAGTTCATCCGGCTGATCGAGAGCACCCCGGTGCTACGCGACTACGGCCGTCGAATGTGGATGCGCCACGAGACGGCTCTCGCCCAGGCGATCACGGAGGAGACGGGAGCCGCGGAGGGCGACGTGTCGTGCGCCGCGCTGGCCCGGTTCGCGCTGGCGTCCCGGGAGCTGATCGTGGGCGCGGAGAACCCGCGGAAGGCGGCGGAGGAGATCTTCGGCAACCTGGGCCGCGGCTGGCGGGTCAAGTAAGACGCGGCCGAGCCAAGCGGCGAGGTTCGCTGGGCGCGGGCAACCGTGGCAAACCGCCTGAGCAGCCCCCGTTTTCCACGCTACCGGCAACCCCCGACAGTTCCGCCGGCCAAAGAGAAGGCCCCCTCAGTGCAAACCGAGGGGGCCTTCAGCAGACAACTCAAGCCGTAGGAGGCTGATACACCTTCGTCAGCTTCCCGGCAGCAGCACGATCGAGCAGCCACAACGTCCGCCGGTGCCCGCGAGCCCCGGCCACCGGCAACTGGACTTCACCAGCCCCGGCCAACGCCAAAGCCACGGCGTCAGCCTTCGCCGACCCGGCCGTCATCAACCAGACGTCCTGAGCCCGCCGGATGGCCGGCAGCGTCAGCGAAACCCGCGTCGACGGCGGCTTGGGGCAGTTGCGCACCGCCACCACCGACCGCTCGGTCTCGTAGACCGCCGGGGACTCCGGGAACACCGATGCCGTGTGACCCTCGCCGCCCAGGCCCAGCAGCATGATGTCGAACGACGGCACATCGCCGTGGTCCTCCGGGCCCGCCTGCGACGCCAGCACCGAAGCGTACGAAGCAGCCGCCGCATCGACGTCGTCGCCGAACTCGCCGTCCGACGGCGCCATCACGTGGATGCGCTTCGGATCCAACGGCACGTGATCCAGCAAAGCCTCGCGGGCCTGCTTCTCGTTCCGCTCGTCCGAATCCGCCGGGACGAACCGCTCGTCGCCCCAGTAGACGTCCAAGCGCGACCAGTCGATCGCGTCGCGGGCCGACGACGCCCGCAGCTCCGACAGCACCGCGATGCCCGTGCCGCCGCCGGTCAGCACCAGCGATGCCGACCCCTTGGCCGCCTGAACGTCCACCAGCCGCGTGACCAGCCTGGCGGCCGCCGCGGCCGCCAGGAGGTCCTGGTTCGCGTAGACGACTACTTCCGTCTTGCTCATTTCTTCGAACCGGAAGCGACTGCCGCGGCCGCCGGGGACGTGACGTCGGCCTTGGCCGGCGCCCCCGGCTTGCCGTTCGTGCCGGACGTGATCTTGCCCAGCCCGTGCAGCGACGTCTCGTACACCTCGTCCGGGTCGAGCCGCCGCAGCTCCTCGATCAGGCAGTCCTGGTTGTCACGACGCTGCAGCGCGATCCGCCGGGTCGGCTGGCCCGGCTGGGTCAGCGTGCCGACGCGCCCGTCCGGCCGGTGCAGCTCCACCGCGCCCGACCGGCGCTCCAGGGTCACCGAGATGATCCCGGCCGCGCCGGTGCTCTTGACCCGCTTCACGGGCACCTTGAGGTACTCCGCCAGCCAGCCGGCCAGCAGCTCGGTCGACGGCGAGTCGGCCTCGCCGGTCACCGTCGCGCCGGTGATCTTCTCGAACGGCGGCAGGTCCAGCGCCGACACGAGCTGCGCCCGCCAGCGGGTCAGCCGGGTCCACGCCAGGTCGGTGTCGCCGGCCGTGTACGCCTTCGCGCGCGTGGTCAGCGCCCGCACCGGGTTCTTCTCCGCGGCGGAGTCGGTGATGCGGCGCTGGGCCAGCTCGCCCAGCGGGTCGTTCGCCGGGTCCTTCGGCCCGGGCCCGGGCCACCAGCAGACGATCGGCGCGTCCGGCAGCAGCAGCGGCACCACCGCGCTCTGGCCCTGCGCGGCCAGCGGGCCGTAGAGCCGCAGCACGATGACCTCGCTCGCGCCGGCGTCGCCGCCGACCCGGATCTGGCCGTCGATCCGCGGCGCCGCGGTGCGCGCGCCCTTGGCCACCACGATCACCCGTGACGGGTGTTCGCGGCTCGCGCCGTTGGCCGCTTCGATGGCCTCTTCGAGGTTGGCGTCGTCGTCGGCCACGATCACCAGCGTCAGCACCCGCCCGAGCGCGACTTGCCCGCCCTGTTCGCGGATCTCCACCAGCTTCTTGTTCAGTGCCGAGGTCGTGGTGGACGGCAGGTCGATGATCACGGGCGCCTCCATTTCCGGCCGGTGCGCTCCAGCATTTCGTCGGCGGACGGCGGGCCCCAGGTGCCCGGCGGGTACTGCTCCGGCGAGCCTTCCTTGGCCCAGTGCTCCAGGATCGGGTCGAGGATCTTCCAGGAGAGCTCGACCTCTTCGTTGACCGGGAACAGCGACGGTTCGCCGAGCAGGACGTCGAGGATCAGGCGCTCGTAGGCCTCGGGGGAGGACTCGGTGAACGCGTGCCCGTACCCGAAGTCCATCGTGACGTCGCGGACCTCCATCGTGGTCCCCGGCACCTTCGAGCCGAACCGCAGCGTGATGCCCTCGTCCGGCTGCACCCGGATGACCAGGGCGTTCTGCCCCAGCTCCTCAGTTGACGTCGAGTCGAACGGCAGGTGCGGTGCCCGCTTGAACACGATGGCGATCTCGGTGACGCGGCGGCCGAGCCGCTTGCCGGTGCGCAGGTAGAACGGCACCCCGGCCCAGCGGCGGCTCTGCACCTCCAGGGTCACCGCGGCGTAGGTCTCGGTCTTCGAGTCCTTCGCGAAGCCCTCTTCCTGCAGCAGGCCGGGCACCTTCGTGCCGCCCTGCCAGCCGCCCGCGTACTGGCCGCGCGCGGTGGTCTTGTTCAGCGGCCCGATCGCGCTGGTGCCCGAGAGGACCTTGATCTTCTCCGCGCGCAGGGCCCGCGGGTCGAACGACAGCGGCTCCTCCATCGCGGTGAAGGCGAGCAGCTGCAGCAGGTGGTTCTGGATGACGTCGCGGGCGGCGCCGATGCCGTCGTAGTACCCCGCGCGGCCGCCGAGGCCGATGTCCTCGGCCATGGTGATCTGCACGTGGTCGACGTAGTTGGCGTTCCAGATCGGCTCGAACAGCTGGTTCGCGAAGCGCAGCGCCAGGATGTTCTGCACCGTCTCCTTGCCGAGGTAGTGGTCGATGCGGAACACCGACTCCTCGGGGAAGACGTCGTTGACGATCGCGTTCAGCTCTTCGGCGCTCTTGAGGTCGTGGCCGAAGGGCTTCTCGATGACCACGCGCCGCCACGTCTTCTCGTCGGCGTTCGCCAGCCCGGAACGGGCCAGCTGCTTGGTCACCACCGGGAACGCGCCGGGCGGGATCGACAGGTAGAACGCGGTGTTGCCGCCGGTGCCGCGTTCCTTGTCGAGGTCCTTGACCGTCTGCGCGAGCCGGTCGAAGGCGTCGTCGTCGTCGAAGGTGCCCTGCACGAACCGGATGCCTTCGGCGAGCCGGCTCCACACCGACTCCTTGAAGGGCGTCCGGGCGTGCTCCTTGACCGAGTCGTGCACGAGCTCGCCGAAGTCCTGGTGCTCCCAGTCACGCCGGGCGAACCCGACGAGCGAGAAGCCGGCGGGCAGCAGCCCGCGGTTGGCCAGGTCGTAGATGGCGGGCATCAGCTTCTTGCGGGCCAGGTCGCCGGTGACCCCGAAGATCACCAGGCTGGACGGCCCGGCGATGCGCGGGAGCCGCTTGTCCCGCGGATCGCGCAGCGGGTTGCTCCACGTCATGCGCCGACCTCCTGTACCGCGCGGACGACCGCCGCGAGCCCGGCGGCCCGGTCGGTCAGGTGCAGGCGCAGCACCGGACGGCCGTGCTCGGCGAGCACCTGCCCGTCGCCCAGGGCCTGGGCGTGCTGCAGCTGACCGAGCGTGTACGGCCGCTCCGGCACGTCGAGGTCGTGCTCGACGGCGCCGGTGAGCTGCAGGAACACGCCGTTCTGGTGCCCGCCCTTGTGGTACTGGCCGGTGGAGTGCAGGAACCGCGGGCCCCAGCCGAACGTCGTCTGCAGGCCGGTGCCCTTGGCGATCTCGCCGCGCAGCAGCTCGGTCGACGCGTCGTCGAGGCGGTCGAGGTAGGCCTGCACCGCGATGTAGCCCGCGTCCGGCGCCGAAGCGAAGAACGCGCGGAGCACGTCGGTCAGGCTGCCGTCCGTGGAAACCCCGTCGCTGCCGAAGATCTCGACCGGTCCGTCCACATTGGACGCCGTTTCGCCGCCCTTCAGCTTCTCCGGGTCGTCCAGCAGCGCGCGCGCCGCCTTCTTCGCGGTCTCGACGTCGGGCTGGTCGAACGGGTTGATCCCGAGCAGCCGGCCGGCCAGCGCTGTCGCGAACTCCCAGAGCAGGAGCTGCGCGCCGAGCGAGCCGGTGACGGCGATCTTCGCCGCGCCCTTCGGGGCGCCGACGGCGACCGCGGTGGCGTCGGACTTCGCGTCGGCGAAGCCGGGTGCCTCCGTGCCTTCGACCGCGACGGGCAGCAATCCGGTGCCCTGCTTGCCGGTCGACTCCGCGATCAGCTGCTCGGCCCAGTCCGGGAAGCCCTTGATGCCGGAACCGGAGTCGGCCAGCACGACCTTCTCCGCGCCCGCTTCGTGCGCGGCGGCCCACGCGGCGGCCAGCTTGACCGCCGGGTTGGCCGCGTCGTCGGCCGCGAGCTCCTCGGCCGCCGAGGCGGCCTGGTCGAGCAGCCGGGCGACGTCCGCGCCGGCGAGGCCGGCCGGGACGAGCCCGAACGCGGTCAGCGCCGAGTAGCGGCCGCCGACGTGCGGGTCGGCGAGGAAGGTCTTGCGGTAACCCTCCTTTTCGGACAGTTCCTGGAACGGCGAGCCCGGGTCGGTGACGACCACGATCCGCCGTGCCGCGTCGATCCCCGCGTCGGCGAAGGCCTTCGCGAAGATCCGCCGGTGGCTGTCGGTCTCGACGGTGCCGCCCGACTTCGACGACACCACGATCACCGTGCGCTCGAGGTCACCGGCCAGCGCGTCGGCGACCTGGCCGGGGTCGGTGGTGTCGAGCACGGTCAGCGCGACGCCGTCGGTTCCGGTGATCACCTCCGGCGCCAGCGACGAGCCGCCCATGCCGGCCAGCACGACGCGGTCGACGCCCTCGGAGCGCAGTTCGGTCCGCAGTGCCTCGATCTCGCCGATCAGCGGCCGGGACGACTTGTGCAGCGTCGTCCAGGACAGCCGGATCGACGCCTCGGACTCGGCTTCCGGTCCCCAGAGCGTGGCGTCCTGTGCCGCCAGCTTCGAAGCGGCCTGGTCGGCGACCAGCCGCTGCACCAGGGGCGCAGCGCGCTCCGCCAGTTCGGCGTCGACGATCTCGACGCCGGTCTTTTCCCCTGTCGTCATGTCGTGCTTCAGCCCTTCGCCTTTTCGAGCTGGCCGTTCACGGTCTCGAGCAGTTCCACCCAGGACTTCTCGAACTTCTCGACGCCTTCGTTCTCCAGCACCAGGAACACGTCGGTGATGTCGATGCCCACGGCCTCGAGCTGGTCGAAGACCGCCTGCGCTTCGGCGCCGCGCCCGGAAACCTGGTCACCCTTGAGGTCGGAGTGCTCGGCGACGGCGTCGAGGGTCTTCTCCGGCATCGTGTTGACAGTGTTCTTCACGACGAGGTCGTCGACGTAGAGGGTGGGGGAGTAGTCCGGGTTCTTGACCCCGGTCGACGCCCACAGCGGACGCTGCGCGTTCGCGCCGTCGGCCGCGAGGGCCTTCCAGCGGTCCGTGGCGGACAGCTCTTCGAAGGCCGCGTAGGCGAGCCGGGCGTTGGCGACGGCGGCCTTGCCGCGCAGGGCCTTGGCCTCGTCCGTGCCGATCGCGTCGAGCCGCTTGTCGATCTCGGTGTCCACCCGGGACACGAAGAAGGACGCCACCGAGTGGATGCCGCGCAGGTCGTGGCCGTTGGCCTTCGCCTGCTCCAGGCCGGCGAAGTAGGCCTCGATGACTTTCTTGTACCGCTCGACGGAGAAGATCAGCGTGACGTTGACGCTGATGCCCTCGGCGAGCGTGCGGGTGATCGCCGGCAGGCCCTCTTCGGTGGCCGGGATCTTGATCAGCGTGTTCGGCCGGTCGACGGTCTTCCACAGGTCCTGGGCCTCGGCGACCGTGCGGTCGGTGTCCTTGGCCAGGCGCGGGTCGACCTCGATCGAGACACGGCCGTCGACGCCGTTCGAGGCGGTGTAGACGTCGCGGAACAGGTCCGCGGCGTTGCGCACGTCGGTCGTCGTCAGGTCCCGGATGGTCGCCTCGACGTCGGCGCCCTGGGCGGCGAGCTCCTTCGTCCGCTCGTCGTAGGCGTCACCCTTGGACATCGCGTTGGCGAAGATCGTCGGGTTGGTCGTCACGCCGACGACGTGCTTGTCGCGGACCAGAGCCGCGAGGTTGCCGGTGTTCAGGCGTTCGCGCGAGAGGTCGTCCAGCCAGATCGATACACCGGCCTCGGACAGCGCCGCGAGCTTGTCGTTGCTCATTACTGTCATCCCCTTCAGTTCTTGGTGTTGGCGATCGAGCGGCGGGCCGCGTCGACGACTGCTTCCGTGGTGAAACCGAACTCACGGAACAGTGTGGCGGCATCGGCGGAGGCGCCGAAGTGCTCGATCGAAACGTTCACCCCGGCGTCACCGGTGAAGCGGTGCCACGACTGGGCGATGCCCGCCTCGACGGACACACGGGCCTTCACACCGGCCGGGATGACGGATTCGCGGTAGGCCGCGTCCTGCGCGTCGAACCACTCGACGCACGGCATCGAGACGACGCGCGCCTGGACGCCGTCGGCCTCGAGGACCTTCTTCGCCTCGACGGCGAGCTGGACTTCGGAACCGGTGCCGATCAGCACGACGTCCGGAGTGCCGTCGGAGTCCGCCAGGACGTAACCGCCCTTGGCGACGCCCTCGGCGCTGGTGCCCTCGAGCACCGGCACGTTCTGGCGGGTGAGCGCCAGGCCGGACGGGTGGTGGATGTCCTCCAGCACGGCCTTCCACGCGTAGGCGGTCTCGTTGGCGTCCGCCGGGCGGACGACGTTGAGGCCCGGGATCGCGCGCAGCGCGGAAAGCTGCTCGATCGGCTGGTGCGTCGGCCCGTCCTCGCCGAGGCCGATCGAGTCGTGCGTCCACACGTAGGTGACCGGCGCCTTCATCAGCGCGGCCAGCCGGACCGGCGGGCGCATGTAGTCGGAGAAGATGAGGAACGTCGCGCCGTACGGGCGGGTACCGCCGTGCAGCGCGATCCCGTTGAGGATCGAGCCCATGGCGTGCTCGCGGATGCCGAAGTGCAGCGTCCGGCCGTACGGGTTGGCCTGCCACATGTCGGTGGCGGCCTTCTCGGGACCGAACGAGTCGGCGCCCTTCATCGTGGTGTTGTTGCTCTCGGCCAGGTCGGCCGAGCCGCCCCACAGCTCCGGCAGCGGGTCGGCGAGGGCGTTGAGCACCTCACCGGAGGCCTTGCGGGTCGCGACGCCCTTGGCGTCCGGCTCCCACTTCGGCAGGTTGTCGGCGAAGCCCTCGGGCAGCGTGCGGGTGGCCATCCGGTCGCCGATCTTCTTGCGCTCCGGGTTCGCGGCGCCCCACGCCTCGTACTTGTCCTGCCATTCGGCGTGGGCGGCCTTGCCGCGCTCGAGCGCCTGGCGGGTGTGCTTCAGCACGTCGTCCTCGACCTGGAACGACTGCTCCGGGTCGAAGCCGAGGATCTTCTTGACGGCGGCGACCTCTTCGCCGCCCAGCGCGGCGCCGTGCGCCTTGCCGGTGCCCATCTTCTTCGGCGCCGGGTAACCGATGACGGTCCGCACCGCGATGAAGGACGGGCGGCCGGTCTCGGCCTTCGCGTTCTTGATGGCCTCTTCGATCGCGACGACGTCTTCGCCGCCCTCGACGACCTGGGTGTGCCACCCGTAGGCCTCGTAGCGCGCGACCGTGTCCTCCGAGAGGGCGATGTTCGTGTCGTCCTCGATGGAGATCTTGTTGTCGTCCCAGAAGACGATCAGGTTCCCCAGCTCCTGGCGGCCCGCGATGGACGAGGCCTCGGAGGTGACGCCCTCTTCGATGTCACCGTCGGAAGCGACGGCGTAGATGAAGTGGTCGAAGATGCTCTCGCCGGGAGCGGTGTCCGGGTCGAGCAGGCCGCGCTCGCGGCGGGCGGCCATCGCCATGCCCACGGCGTTCGCCAGACCCTGCCCCAGCGGGCCGGTGGTGGTCTCGACGCCGTCGGTGTGCCGGTACTCCGGGTGACCCGGGGTCTTCGAGCCCCACTTGCGCAGCTGCTTGAGGTCCTCGAGCTCGAGGCCGTAGCCGGCGAGGAACAGCTGGATGTAGAGCGTCAGGCTGCTGTGCCCGGCCGACAGCACGAACCGGTCGCGGCCCGGCCAGTTCTGGTCGTTCGGGTCGTGACGCAGCGTGCGCTGGAAGAGCGTGTAGGCCAGCGGCGCCAGGCTCATCGCGGTACCGGGGTGGCCGCTGCCACAGTTCTCGACCGCGTCCGCGGCGAGTACCCGGACGGTGTCCACGGCGCGGGTGTCGGTGTCGGTCCAGTCGGCGGGCACGTTGCGCCGGAGGAGTGGGTTGTTCTCGCTGGTAGGGGCGGTATCGGACACTGAACTCCAACTCCCGGTCATGATGGTTGCGGCTGGTCTTCCTCGTTCCGGTTACCCGTGCGCGGGGTCATCTATCTCAATCGATCCCGAAGGGACGATATTCCTGCTCGCGACCCTGCGCAGGGGCAATCGCGGCCCGACCCGGCCAGCCTAGTGCTTGGACCCGTTCCAGACCCGCGATCACCCACGGGATTCACCACGTCTAACATCGTTCGAGGGTTCAGCCCGGCGGTTTTCAGCGGCACCACACGCCTCCGGCACCGGGCCCGCCCGAACCTGACGCAGGGAGTGAAATGTCGTTGGTGAACGCTGCGCACGGACGCAGTGACGACACCAGCGCGGTGCACCCGACCGGTGATCGACCGCACGGTGACCGGCGAAGCATCCGCCGGGTCGTCGGCGCCTACGCCGCGCTGGCGAAGCCGCGGGTGATCGAGCTCCTGCTGGTGACCACGATCCCGGCGATGTTCCTCGCCGGCCGTCAGATCCCCTCGCCGTGGCTGGTCCTGGCCACGCTGGTCGGCGGGACGATGGCCGCGGGCAGCGCGAACGCGCTCAACTGCGTGATCGACGCGGACATCGACAAGGTGATGAACCGCACGAAGCGCCGCCCGCTGGTGAAGGACTCGGTGCCCCGCCGTGGCGCGCTGATCTTCGGCTTGGTGATGGGCGTCGCCTCGGCCGTGGTGCTCTATTTCACGGTCAACATGCTGTCGGCGATCCTCGCGGTCGCGACGATCCTCTTCTACATCTTCGTCTACACGCTCGGCCTCAAGCGGCGCACGTCGCAGAACGTGGTCTGGGGCGGCGCGGCGGGCTGCATGCCGGTCGTCATCGGCTGGGCCGCGGTCACCGGCACCGTGCAGTGGCCGGCGTTCGTGATGTTCGGCGTCATCTTCTTCTGGACGCCGCCGCACACGTGGGCGCTGGGCATGAAGTATCGCGACGACTACGAGCGCGCGGGCGTCCCGATGCTGCCGGTGGTGGCCACCGCCCAGCACGTCGCCCGCCAGATCGTCATCTACTCGTGGGTGATGGTGGCGTGGACGCTGCTGCTGCTCCCGGTGACGTCCTGGCTGTACGGCACGTTCGCCATCCTGGCGGGCGGCTGGTTCCTCTTCTACGCGCACAGCCTGCAGGCCGCGGTGCGGCGCGGTGAAGAGACGAAGCCGATGGCGCTGTTCCACCGGTCCAACACGTACCTGATGATCGTGTTCGTGGCGCTGGCGGTCGACTCGGCGATCGGCTTGCCGACCCTCGGTCTCCCGTTCTGAGCCCGGCGGACTTCTTCGCCGGCGTCATCGAGTCGGGCACCGTGCTCGGGGCCGACCACACGTGGTCACCCGAGCGGGTGGCCGAACTGCTCGGCGACGACTACGGCGACAACCCGTCGAAGCACTTCCTGGCGCGCGACCACGGCTTGGTCGAGTTCTTCTGGCAGCGTTCCGGTCCCGGGCAGCCGTGGGCCGGGACGCACTTCTCGGTCCAGGCACACCGGCTCCGTACCCCCGGTCCCGAGGTCGTCGGCCCGGTCCTGAGCGAGCGCTACGGCGTTTTCCCCGCTTCGGTCGCCTTCGCCGACGTCGCCGCGCTGCTCGACGCACGCGGGGTGCCGCTGGCCGAGGTGCCGTACCCGGCCGACCCGGACGAGATGCGCACGTACTGGCAGCCGGGCTCGGGGACCGGGGTCTACGTGGTGGCGGGGTCCTACTACGGGACCGCCGGCGATGTGTACAAGGTGATCAGCCCGGACCGGCCGTGATGCCGCGCCTGGGCAAGGACCGGGTGCTGGTGGTGCTGGCGGCCGTCGTGGTCCTCGGCCTGCTGGCGTTCCTCGGTCGCGGAAAGGTGTCGCTCGACACGAACGCGCTCCTCGGCAGCGGCTGCGCCATTCCCGCCCGGATCACGGCACTGCCGGGTACCGCACCGGACGGCGGTGTGGTGCGGGTCGCCGAACAGGGGCCGGGCGCCGCTGTGCTGGAGAACACGAGCGCGTTGGCCGCCTACCGCGTCGTGGTGACGTCCGGTTCGCGGTCCGTCGAGGTGCCGCTGCTCACTCCCGGACAGCGGGCCGGCGTCGCACTGGACCGGCCCACACCGGGCCCGGCGGTCTGGCTGGCGCCCGAGGCCCTGGGCGGCTTCACCCCGGTGACCGCGACAGTCGTCCCGGGCGCCGTCCGCTACCACTCGGCGAACTGCCGCGCGCTGACCAGCCGCGGAGCCGCGGTGCTCCACCGCGACGCGGCCGGCCGTATCACGGGCGGCGAGCAGCTGCCGGCGGCGAGCGTGTCGTGCGCGGTGGGGGAGAAGGAGCTGCCGGCCACCCTCGCTCCCGGCAGCGAGGTCTCCCCGTACTGCGACCTCGCGCCGGAATGATCGCGCCGCGTGCGCCGTTAAACTTGGCTGGCTCTTTTCCTTGAGGCGAAAGCAGGATCCTCTTGTCCGTGTCCTCGGACGGCTTCACCGCCGAGCTCGCCCGCGAGCAGGCCTACGTCACCACCCTCTACGCGAAGCTCGACGCCGAACGCGCCGAGGCCCAGCGGCGCCTCGACGAGACCCTCCGCCAGACCGGCGGCACCCCGCAGGCCCGCACCGAACGCGACGTCGCCACCACCCTCTACACCGACCGGCTCGCCCAGCTCGGCTCCGTCGAGCAGGGGCTGGCCTTCGGGCGGCTCGACTTCGTCCCCGCCGCCGCCGAGGAGACCACCTACATCGGCCGGCTCGGGCTGTTCGACGAAGACGACGATTACCGGCCGCTGCTCGTCGACTGGCGGGCGCCCGTCGCGCGGCCCTTCTACCTCGCCACCGCCGCGTCACCCGAAGGGGTGCGGCGACGCCGGCACCTGCGGTCGCTGACCCGCAAGGTCACCGGCTTCGACGACGAGATCCTCGACCTCACCGCCGCCGACCAGGGCCAGGACCTCGGGCTGGCCGGCGAGGCCGCGCTGCTCGCCGCGCTCGAACAGCGGCGCACCGGTGAGATGAGCGACATCGTCGCCACCATCCAGGCCGAGCAGGACCGCATCATCCGCGCGCCGCTCGGCGGCGTCATGGTCGTGCAGGGCGGCCCGGGCACGGGCAAGACCGCCGTTGCGCTGCACCGCGCGGCCTACCTGCTCTACACGCACCGCCAGCAGCTCACCACGCGCGGCGTGCTCGTCGTCGGGCCGAACAGCACGTTCCTGCGCTACATCGGCCAGGTGCTGCCGTCGCTCGGCGAGACCGGTGTGCTGCTCGCCACGATCGGGCAGCTCTACCCGGGCCTGGACGCCGTCGGCGTCGAGCCGCGCGAGACCACCGAGGTGAAGGGCCGGCTGGTGCTGGCCGAGGTGCTCGCCAACGCCGTCCGCGACCGCCAGCGCGTGCCCGAACCCGTCCTGGAGATCGAATACGAGCACGACGTCCTCAAGCTCGACCGCAAGACGTGCACCGACGCCCGGACCCGCGCCCGCCGCTCGCGGCGCCCGCACAACCCGGCGCGGCGCCTGTTCGTCTCCGACGTCCTCGACGCGCTGACCCGCCAGGCCGCCCGGAAGCTGGGGGAGGACCTCCTCGACGGGCAGGACCTGGCCGACATCCGGGCCGAGCTGGCCGCGGACGAGAACATCGCGGCGGCCCTGAACTCGCTGTGGCCCGTGCTGACCCCGGAAGGCGTGCTCGACGACCTGTTCGCCGACCGCGAACGGCTCTCCAGCGCCGCCCGGAAGCTGCTGTCCGAGGAGGACCGCGCGCTGCTCGAGAGCGGCCGCGACGCGAAGTGGACACCGGCCGACGTGCCGCTGCTCGACGAGCTGGCCGAGCTGATCGGCGTCGACGACACCGAGGCCCGCGTCGAACGCAAACGCCGTGAGCGCGAGGACCGCGCGTACGCCGAGGGCGTGCTCGACATCCTCGAGCAGGACGAGGAGATCATCGACGAAGAGCTGCTGCGCGTCTCCGACGTCCTCGACGCCGAGCTGTTCGCCGAGCGCCAGGTGGAGCGCAGCGAGCTGACCGCCGCCCAGCGCGCCGCGCAGGACCGGACCTGGACGTTCGGGCACGTGATCGTCGACGAGGCCCAGGAGCTCTCGGCGATGGACTGGCGGCTGCTCATGCGGCGGTCGCCGAACCGGTCGATGACGCTGGTCGGGGACGTCGCGCAGACCGGCGCGGCCGGCGGCGCGCGGTCGTGGGACGAGGCGCTCTCGCCGTACGTCGCGGACCGGTGGCGGCTCGAGCAGCTGACCGTGAACTACCGCACGCCCGCGGAGATCATGGCGGTCGCGGCCCGGGTGCTCGCCGAGGTCGACCCGGCGTTGTCGGCGCCGTCTTCGGTGCGGGAGACCGGGGTGCCGCCGTGGTCGGCGCGGCCGGCGTCGCTCGCCACTGAGCTGCCCGGGCTGGTGGCGCGCGAGCTGTCCGAAGTGGACGGTGGCACGGTGGCGGTCCTGGTGCCCGCGCACCGGTTCGACGAGGTGTCGTCGTGGCTTTCCGAGCACGACGAGCGGCTGAGCGTGCTGACCGTCGAGCGGGCGAAGGGCCTGGAGTTCGACTCGGTGGTGCTGGTCGCGCCGGACGAGGTCGTGGCGGGCTCGCCGCGCGGGCTCAACGACCTGTACGTGGCCCTGACGCGCGCTACGCGGCGGCTCGGCGTGGTCGCCACGGGTGACGACGTCCCGGCACTCTCCGTGCTTGGCTAGGGTGCCCGGCATGCAGAAGATCGGGAAGATCGTGGTCGTCGCCGCGGCGGCGCTGTCGCTGGCCGCGTGCGGCCAGGACGCCAAACCCCAGACGGCCGCCCCGGCGGGCCCGCCCGTCCCGTCGTCCGGCGCCGCCCAGGCGACCCAGAGCAAGGGCCGCGAGTGCACCGCGGACGACATCAAGACGACGGGGAAGTTCGGCGAGGTGCCGACGATCACCATCCCCGACGACTGCGACCCGCCGAAGAAGCTGATCACCAAGGACCTGTCCGAGGGCACCGGCACCGGCGCCAAGGCGGGGCAGAAGCTGAAGATGAACTACCTGCTCGTGACGTGGTCGGACAAGCAGAAGCTGGACAGCTCGTTCGACCGCGGCGAGACGTTCGACCTGAACCTCGGTGCGGGCGAGGTCATCCCGGGCTGGGACAAGGGCCTGGAGGGCATCAAGCAGGGCGGCCGCCGCCTGCTGATCATCCCGCCGGACCTCGCGTACGGCGAGGGCGGCCAGGGCATCAAGCCGAACGAGACGCTGGTCTTCGTCACCGACGCCGTTTCGGTCCCGACCGACAAGGGCTGAGTCCCGGCTTCGGGAAGGCCGCCTTTCGCGAGGTGGCCTTCCCGGGCGGTCAGGGGATGAGCAGGAGCTTGCCGGTCGTGCGGCGGGCCTGCAGGTCTTCGTGGGCCTTGCGGGCGTCGGCCAGCGGGTACTTGCCGCCGATGCGGACGGTGAGGTCGCCGGCGAGGACCGCGTCGAACAGCTCCTTGGACCGCCAGTCGATCTCCTCGCGGGAGCGCGTGTAGTGCGCCGACGTCGGGCGGGTCAGGTAGAGCGAGCCGCCGGAGTTGAGGCGCTGCGGGTCGATCGGCGGGACCGGGCCGCTGGACGCGCCGAACAGCGCCAGCAGGCCGCGGATCTTGAGACTGGCGAGGCTGCCGTCGACGGTGTCCTTGCCGACGCCGTCGTACACGACGTCGACGCCGTTGCCGCCGGTCAGCTCGCGGGTGATCTTCGCGAAGTCGTCACGGTCGTAGCGGATCACCTCGTCGGCGCCGGCTTCGCGGGCGAGCTTCTCCTTCTCCTCGGTCGACACGGTGCCGATCACACGGGCGCCGCGCGCCTTCGCCAGCTGCACCAGCAGCAGGCCGACGCCGCCCGCGGCCGCGTGCACCAGCACGTCGTGGCCGGGCTTGACCTCGAACGTCGACGCGACGAGGTAGTGCGCCGTCATGCCCTGGAGCATGGTCGCGGCGGCGGTCTCCAGCGAGACACCTTCGGGTACCTTCACGGCGATCGACGCAGGGAGGACCTTGCGCGCCGCGTAGCTGCCGAGGGAGCCCTGCCAGGCGACGCGGTCGCCGGCCTCGAACCCGGTCCCGGGGGCGGCTTCGACGACCGTCCCGGCACCCTCGAGGCCGAGCACGAACGGCAGGTCGATCGGGTAGATGCCCTGGCGCTGGTAGGTGTCGATGTAGTTGACGCCGGCCGCGGCGACGTCGACCAGCAGTTCGCCGGCCTCGGGTCCGCGGACGTCCACTTCGGCCGCTTCGAGCACTTCCGGGCCGCCGGTCTTCGTCACCTGCACTGCGGTGGGCATGCGTCCTCCTCGGGTCGGGTTCTCCCAGGCACAACTATGGCCGACGCCACGCTGTTCCGCGTTCCGGCGGCCGGTTGGCTATCGTGCGGGACGTGGAAACTTCCGAAGAGACGGTGGCCCCTTCATCCGCCCAGCTGACGGCGGCGCGCAAGTTCGTGAAGGCGCACGGCAAGCCGTCCCGCGCGGTGGTGGAGAACATCGGCCGGGCAGGCGCCCGCGTGGTGCTGGTCGGAGCCGACGGCGCTCTCGGCGACGTGGTGGTGCCGTCGGTGGCGACGGGCGAGGCGCTGGTCGAGGCGGTCGAGGACCTCTCACCGGCAACGTGGGACGCGGAGACGGTCAAGCAGACGAAGATCGGCCCGGAGCACCGCCGCAAGATGGCGGGCCGGTGAACCGCACGGCGATCCTGGTCGGCTGCGCGGAGCTGCCTTCGGGCGACGGCGACGACGACGCTCTGGTGCCGGCTTTGTCTTCGCTGGGCTTCTCGGTCTCCTGGGCGGCGTGGGACTCGGGGGCTGCGTTCGAGGACGCGGACGCGGTGATCCTGCGCGCGACGTGGGACTACGCGGCCCGACGCCCGGAGTTCCTCGCGTGGTGCGAGTCGGTGCCGGCGTTGTACAACCCCTTTGGTGTCGTTCGCTGGAACACGGACAAGTCGTACCTGGTCGAGCTGCTCGACGCGGGTGTGGCGGTGGTCCCGACGGTCTTGGCCGCACCGGGCGACACGGCTCGGTTCCCGTCGTCGGACTACGTGGTGAAGCCCTCGGTGGGAGCGGGTTCCCGCGGCGCGGCCCGGTTCGCTGCCGGCGCCGACGCTTCCGCGCACGTGGCGGCCTTGCACGCCGAGGGCCACACGGCGCTGATCCAGCCTTACCAGTCCAGTGTGGACACTTCCGGTGAGCTGGCTTTGGTTTACATCGGCGGGTTCTATTCGCACGCGTTTTCGAAAGCCGCGATGCTGGGGTCCACGATGGACTCATCGGGGTTGTACCTGTCGGAGAAACTGGCACCGGCTTCGCCGCCGCCCGACGCGGTGGCGTTGGCGGAGGACGTCCTCGACGCGGCTTCGGCGTTGCTGGGGATCTTGCGGGCGGAGTTGCTGTACGCGCGCGTGGACGTGGTGCGTGGTGCGGACGGGAAGCCGTTGCTGCTGGAGCTGGAGCTGACGGAGCCGTCGCTGGGCTTCCGCCAGACGGACACGTCGGCGGCGCTGCGCTTCGCCTCGGCGGTGCGGCAGCAGTTGGCGTAGTCATTTGGCGGCTCGCTGCACTGCGGCGAGCACGAGAGCCACAACCGCGCCGATGACGGTCACGGCGATCGAGCTGGTGATCAGATAGAGCCCGCCGATTCCGGTCAGACCGGCCTTGATCAATTTACGCAGGTCCTGGGAATCATCCTGGTGAGCCGAAGTCCGGCTGCGCTTTCCGTTGCCCACTGTACTACCCCTCTCTATGGTGTACTAGTACGCCTGCGTTCAGGGTGCCTGGTGGGAGTGGGGACCGGAAATGATCTTTGGTGGTGCGGAGATGTTTCTGCTTGTCGGGCTTTCTCGCGCGTTTTCGCCCTTTGTCAGCGGTCTTTCCGGCGCGGAGGGGGCGCGGTGACGGCGCAGCTGAACCGGGAACGCATCGACGAATCGCCCGAGAAGGCCGCGCTGGGATCGCTGGCCAGGCGCCGGGACGGAGATCCGCTCGGCGCCCTCCGGCGCGCGGCCGAATCGTCGTCAAGCGGGTCCGGCACCTTGCTCGGTTGCCTCGTCGACCCGACTGCATCGGTGCCGGCGGCCACCCCGGAACTGCGCGCGTGGGCGATCTGGGGACTCATCGTCGACGAGATCGGAAAGCTGGGTTCGGTGGTGGAACCGCGCGAGCATTTCGTCTTGCTGGCCGCGTTCCGGCTGCCGCCGGTGCCGGACGGCAGCGCGAGCTGGGCGGCGAACCTCGGTGATCGATTCGGTCAGCTGGCCGAGGTCCGCGGCCTGTTCGGTGAACGGAAACCGCTGTCGAACACGCCGATGAACAAAGCCTGGGCCGGCGCGCTCGGAATGCTCGGCGCCGCGGTGACGTGCAAGCTGAATCACCTCGAGGGCGAAGACTGGCTGCCTTACGTGGACATCGGGCGCTCGGCGATGACGGGAACGCCTCCCGGCGAGGGAGGTGCTGAGGGGTTTCGCGCGCCGTCCGAGGGGGCACAGCCGGTGTTCGTCGAGCGGATGGTCGTCACTGTCGTGATGCACCGGCGAACGGCGTTGCGACGCCTCACCGAGCGGGACGTGGTCGCCCGCAAGGACGGTCTCGACGGCTACGACGTCTACGCGGAGGCCGGCTGGACCGGGAACCTCGTCGAACTTCCCGTCAAGGCCCTGTGGAACTGTCGGCTCGCCGCCACGCCCGGTGAGCAGTCCGTCGATCCCGTCCTGGTCAGGCTGCGTTTCCGGCGAAAGCTGCGAAGGGACGAGTCCTACAGCTTCGTCTCCGAGGCGGTCGACGGGAGCCTGGACGAAGAGCGCAGGTGGATCAGCGTCAAGGTGGATCACCACGGCGTGGCGAAGGGCGGGCTGACGATCCGCGTGAACTTCGATGAAGAGTGCCTGCCCGAGGCCTGCTGGTGGTACGCGGAGCAGTTGGAGGTCGAACGGCTGCGCCGTCCGCCGGGGGGTGATCCGCGCCTGCTCGACGTTGGCGACGGGTTCGTTCAGCACACCTTCGAGGAGTGCTGCCACCCACGTGAGGAGTACGGGATCGCTTTCCGGTGGCCGAAAGGTGAAAACAAAGCCACATCGCGCCAACGTGGCTTTATTCCCTTCCCTGAGAGAGCTGGCCGGCACTAGGCCGGGTCAGTTGCCGGTGTTGCCGCCGCCTTCGCCGCCACCAGCGCGCTCATGGTGCTGCACGCGCTCTCTCCCTCTATACGTACTCGCCGGACGCAGACTACGGTCTGCGAGAGCAGTTTACCTTGTGTCAACAGTGGGGTGAGATTCAGGCCCGCTTCGCAGCCAGCCGGTCCGCCCGCGGCCACCGGACATCGGTCGCCCAGCCCAACTGCTCAAAAGTCCGGATCACCCGAGCCGAGATATCCACCTGCCCCCGCAGCACCCCATGCCGCGCGCAAGTCGGATCCGCGTGGTGCGAGTTGTGCCACGACTCACCCATCGAAAGCACCGCCAGCGGCCAAAAGTTAGCCGCCTTGTCGCGTGAAGCGAACGGCCTCTCCCCGATCAGGTGACAAATCGAGTTCACCGACCACGACACATGGTGCAGGAAAGCGATCCGCACCAGGCCAGCCCAGAAGAAAGCCGTCACGACACCCCACCAGGACCACGAAAGCAACCCGCCCAGCGCGGCCGGCAGAGCCAGACTCAAAGTGATCCACAGCCAGAAGTACCGGTTCACCACCCGCAGATCCCCGTCGGCCACCAGATCCGGGGCGAACCGATCAGCGTTGGTCACCTCGCGGGAGAACATCCACCCCATGTGAGCGTGCCAAAAGCCCCGCAGCAACGCCGACGGCGACGTCCCGAACAGCCACGGCGAATGCGGGTCACCCTCCCGGTCCGCGAACGCGTGGTGACGCCGGTGGCTCGCCACCCAGAAGATCACCGAACCCTGGACCGCCATGCTGCCCGCGATGGCCAGCATCACCCGCAGGGGCCGGGACGCCTTGAACGCGCCGTGGGTGAAGTAGCGGTGGAAACCCACCGTCACGCCGAGCGTCGCGAACACGTAGAACCCCGCCGCCAGTGCCAGGTCGATCCATGTCATGCCCCAGCCCCACACCAGCGGGACCGCTACCAGGAGCGCCGCGAACGGCACCAAGAGGAACGTCTTCAGCACGAGCATCTCGCCCGTGCCACGGCGGTGGGAGATCAGCGGCTTGGGGGCGGCGCGCGAGGTCATGGCGCGAACAGTAACCCACGGGCGAAACGGGCACGCCGACGCCGAGTTAAGGCCGCGTTGCCGTCAGGCGGCCGCGAGTTCCCGCGGTGCCGCCTCCAGCGACGTCACCGGGCCGCGGTCGCGGCTGCCCGTCCACAGCGTCGCCGTCGCGACGATCACCGCCATCGCGCCGAGGACGTGGAACGACACCATCGCCTCCGGCACGCCCAGCACGTACTGCAGCGAGCCGAGACCGCCCTGCGCGAGCGCGATCACCCAGACCCAGATGTAGCGCTGCCACAGGCTCTTCGGCGCGCCGGCGCGCAGCAGCTGCAGGCCGAACACCGCGAGCAGGAGCATGTACAGCACCAGCAGTCCGCCGTGGACCTGGGCGAGGGTCTCCACCGAGACGGCCAGGCGGTGCGTGTTGATGTCGCCGCTGTGCGGGCCGGCGCCGGTCACCGTGGTGCCCGCCGCGAGCACCAGCCACATCACGACGGCCAGCGCGACCAGGACCGAGCGGCCGGGCACCAGCGGGCGCGCGGGTTCGTCGCCTTCGCGGAACGCGCGCAGCAGGAGGACCGCGAGCCAGACGAGGGGAGTGGTGGCGAGGAAGTGGATCGCGACCGTCCACCACTCGAGTTTGGCGAGCACGGTCATCCCGCCGACGACGGCCTGCAGCACGACGCCGCCGGGCATCGTCCAGGCCAGCTTGACCAGGCGGGTGCGGCCCGGGTGGTCGATCTGCACGCGCCACGCCGTGAGGACGGCGATCGCGGCGACGGCGATGACGACGCCGGTGAGCATCCGGTTGCTGAACTCGATCCACTGGTTGAGCGCGTGGATGCCCGGGTGGTTCACCGGCACCAGGCTGCCGGCGACGCACTGCGGCCAGGTCGGGCAGCCGAGGCCCGAGCCGGTGACGCGCACGATGGAGCCGGTGACGCCGATCAGCGCCTGCGCGAGGACCGCGGCGATCCCGACGGCCCGCTGCACGGTGGCGGAGGGATACGGCAGGCGGGCGACGAGGCTGGTGAACGGCACCCATCGATGGTAGAGCGCCGGGAAACGCGGCTTTCGGCAGGTCCCGGCGCCCAGAACGACGTGCCGGGCGCAAGGGACCTAGGTCACTCGGTTTTCTTGCCCTTCTTCTGGAAGAGGCCGGACGACTGGGCGAAGACGGCACCGAATCCCACCACGGCGATAGGGACGGTCCTGATCCAGAAGGCCCCCGCGTCGAGCGACACGAGCAGGGCCACCAGTCCGATCGCGACGACGAGCAGGAGCAGCATGATCAGGGCGACGCGCGTCTTCGAAACCATGGAACTACCCCTCGGGAGATCGAGCCCGGACCGGGAGACCATCTCAGGGGCGGCGCGGTTCGGTGAGGTGAGTTCTACCCCGTCCCGCAGGGCATTCAGGTGAGCTTCGTCGTGCGGGAAGCGAGAGCGCCCGCGAGGACCGCCCACACCGCCAGCACCGCTAGCGGCCCGGGAGCGAACGCGCCGTCGACCAGAGCGGACCGCATTCCCTCGGCCAGCGCTCCCGACGGCAGCAGTTCCACCACGCGGGCCAGCCCCGACGGCAACGACGACGGCGCCAGCAGGATGCCGCCCGCCAGGAGCAGCACGAACCAGACGATGTTCGCCAGCGCCAGCACGGCTTCCGCGCGCAGCGCCCCACCCAGCAGCACGCCCAGCGCGCCGAAGGCCAACGTGCCCAGCACCAGCAGCAACACGGCCGAAGCCAGGCCCGAGAACGAAGGTGACCACCCCAGGAACGCCGCCACCACGCCGATGATCACCGACTGCAGGACGACCACCACCAGCGCCGCGATGAGCCGCCCGGCCACCAGCAGCCACCGCGGCAACGCCGTCGCCGAAAGGCGCTTCAGCACCCCGTAACGCCGGTCGAAGCCCAGCGCGATCGCCTGGCCCGTGAACGCCGACGACATCACCGCCAGCGCCAGGATGCGGGGCGTGATCCAGTCCACTTTGGACGTCGAACCCAGCTGGGACGCGGGCAGGATGTCCAGCAGCGACAACCCGATCAGCAGCGCCAAGGGAATGAGCAGCGTCAGCAGCACCTGCTCGCCGTGGCGCAGGGTCAAGCTCGCCTCGACCCGCGCGTGCGTCCGCAGCATGCGGCCCAGGGATCCGCGCCCCGGGGCCGGGGTGAACGTGCCAGGAGCGAAAGTCATGCCCGCAGCTCCCGTCCGGTCAGCTCCAGGAAGACCTCTTCGAGCGTGCGCTTGCCGACCTGCAGCTCCTCCGGCAGCACGCCCTGCTGCGCGCACCACGCCGTGACCGTCGACACGACCTGCGGGTCGACCGAGCCCACCACGACGTACGTGCCAGGCGCCGCCTCGCGCACCGTGTAACCCTCCGGCAGCGCCGCGGTCAACAGCTCCGTGTCCAGCCGCGTTCGTGCCTTGAACCGTAGGCCCGCGGTGCCGGTCTCGTCGACCGTCAACGACTGCGGTGCTCCGGAGACGACGACCTTGCCGTGGTCCATGATCACCACGGTGTCGGCCAGCGCTTCGGCCTCCTCCATCAGATGCGTGGTCAGCAGCACCGAGACGCCGTCGCGGCGCAGCGCGCCCAGCAGGTCCCACACCAGCCGCCGGGCCTGCGGGTCCATGCCCGCGGTCGGCTCGTCGAGGAACACCAGCTCCGGCCGCCCGATCAGCGCGCACGCCAGCGAAAGCCGTTGCTGCTGCCCGCCGGAAAGGCGCTTGAACGGCGTCCGCCGCACCGACGCCAGCCCGAGGATGTCCAGCAGCCAGGCCGGATCCAGCGGGGAGGCCGCGCAGGACGCCACCAGCCCGAGCATCTCGTCGGCGCGGACGCCGGGGTAGGCACCGCCGCCCTGGGGCATGATCCCGACGCGGGGGCGCAGCGCGGCCGACTCGCGCACGGGGTCGAGGCCGAGCACGCGCACCGTGCCCGCGTCAGGCTTCAGGAAGCCTTCGCAGATCTCGACGGTGGTAGTCTTGCCGGCCCCGTTCGGGCCGAGCAGGGCGAGCAGGCTGCCGCGCTCCATCCGCAGGTCGAGACCGTCGACCGCGCGGGTGGAGCCGTAGCTTTTCACCAGCCCGGTGATCTCGACGGCGGGGGCACTCACATCGGGTCACGATACGGCGTCGGCCCGCGCGGGCACCCGCGGGGACGGCCTGGAGAGCAGGACGGGGGCGAGCCGCCGCACGATCAGCATCCCGCCGCCGCACACGACGATCGCCGCGACGTAGGCGAACGGGAGCACGTACGGGCGGCCGTCGAAGGTGCTGCCGGTGGGCGGCAGGAGGAACGGCAGGGCGGCGGACAGCACCGCCGCGGCCACCCGGAACCGGGACGTCCCGGCCGCGGCGGCCAGCGGGATCACCGCCCACAGCACGTACCAGGGCTGCAGGTTGATCTGCAGGATCATCACCGCGCCGAGGGAGACGCCGAGGCCGATGATCGGCCGGTAGCGCCACTTGAAGCTGTCCCACAGGAACTTGACCGTGATGGCGACGGCGACGAGGTAGCCGAGCGCGCCGAGGATGGGCACCAGGCCGTTGGTGTGGTTGCCGAGCCCGAGCGCGATGCCCAGGACGCCGGAGAGGTTGGCGAGCTCGGCGGTGGGGGAGATCCAGGAGCGGACCAGGCCCGGGGTGTCGAACGTCGCGCCGACCCAGCCGAAGCCGAGGCCGGTGCCGAAGCAGACGGCGACCAGCACCAGCCCGAACCACAGCGCCATCGGGGCCCCGGCGACGAAGAGGTCCTTGAGCCGGCCGTGCCAGCGCCGCGCGACCATCACGGCGAAGAACGGCAAGGCGAACAGGGCGGGCAGCTTCACCGCGACGCCCAAGGTGATGATCGCCACCCCGAGCCCGATGTAGAGCAGCTCGCCGCGCGCCAGTGGTGGTGGCGTGTCGCCCTTCACCCGGATCGGCAGCCGCCGGATGCCGACCTCCAGCCCGGCGAGCATCAGGCCGATGGCGAGCGCGTCGTTGTGGGCGCCGGCGATGAAGTGGAAGATCAGCAGCGGGTTGAGGGCGCCGAGCCACAGCGCGGTCGCGGGCTGGACGCCGAAGCGGCGGGCGAGCCGGGGCAGCGCCCAGACGATGAGGACCACGCCGGCCAGGGCGAGCACGCGCTGCAGGAGCACGCCGACGGCGATGCTGTTGCCGGACAGCGGCGCGAGCCAGCCGCCGAGGCGCAGCACCAGGGGCCCGTACGGCGCCGGCGTCTCGCGCCACATGTTCGACACGCCCATGGTGAACGGGTCGGCGACGCCGAGGGCCTGCGCCGGGCCGAGGACGTAGGGGTCCATGCCGCGGTGCACGATCTCGCTCTGCGCGAGGTAGCTGTAGACGTCGCGGGAGAACAGCGGCGGGATGACCAGCAGCGGCAGCACCCACAGCGCGATCGTGCGCGCGAGCTGGCCCTGCGACGCGAGCCGGGCGCGGTCGGGCCGGGCGAACTTCCCGAGCATCAGCCAGCTGAGCACGAGGATGCCCATCCCGGAGATCGCGATGGCCAGCGACACCGTCGGGATCCGGGTGAACAGCCGCAGCACCGGGATCTCCTGCACCGGGTTGATCACCGGGGCGGCGCCGGCGCCGAGGGAGCCGAGGGCGAGGAAGAGCGACCCGATCGTGCCGAAGCGGCGGACGACGTTCAGCCCGCGTTGCTCGTCGGCTTCGAGGGGGAGGGGCTCGTGGGGCCGGACGGGCGAAAGCGTCACGGGATGGGCGTGCTCGGTCTCGAGCACGGTCCCTTGCTGGTCCTGTTCACCCTCTGCCACGGGTGCAGGGTATCGCCGCCCCCACGGAGTGAGTCGGGTCACTGCCGAAGACCCCGCCTTTGCCGACCGGCGGGAAATAAGACACACTTGTGTTGTGAAAAAGACGGAGGCGGGTGACCAGGCAGGCGGCGACATGTCCCGCGCCGGGGTCAACGCTGTCCCGTCGCAGGTCAGCGCCGAGGGCAAGACCCGCAGCGAGGTCGCCCGGCTGCTCCTGGAACAGGGTCCCATGACCGCCGTCGTGGTCGCCGAGCAGCTCGGGATCAGCCCGGCGGCCGTCCGCCGGCACCTGGACGCGCTTCTCGCGGATGGCGAAGCCGAGACGCGGGACGCGCCGCGCCGCGGACCCCGGGGCCGGGGCCGTCCGGCCAAGCTCTTCCTGCTGACCGAGGCGGGCCGCGCCCGGTTCGGGCACGCCTACGACGACCTGGCCGTCTCCGCCATCCGCTTCCTGGCCGAGCACGCCGGTGAAGACGCCGTGCGCGCGTTCGCCGAGCAGCGCATCGAGAAGCTCGTCGGGCCGCACCGCTCCGCGATCACCGGATCGAGTGATCCGGCGACGCGCGCGGAGGCCCTGGCGACCGCCCTGACCAGGGAGGGCTACGCTGCGTCGACCCGTCAGGTCGGTGCACTGAACTCTCAAAAAGAAGCACCCGGCCTTGGGCAGAACGTCGGCGCTCAGCTCTGCCAGCACCATTGTCCGGTCGCCCACGTGGCCGCGGAGTTCCCGCAGCTGTGCGAGGCCGAGACGGAGGCGTTCGCCGAGCTGCTGGGCACCCACGTCCAGCGGCTGGCGACCATCGCGCGCGGTGACTCCGCGTGCACCACCCACGTACCCGCCACGGCGGGTCCGCCGGCCCATCCCGAGCCGGTCAGAACGGTGCCCTCAGGGCGCACAGCACGGATCCCGAATGGAGGGAAACCCGCATGACTGCCGCTGCCGAGCAGCGCACTCCCACCACCGCGCCACTGAGCCAGGAAGAGACCATCGAGTCCCTTGGCAAGTACGCGTTCGGCTGGGCCGACTCCGACGAAGCGGGCGCCAGCGCCCGTCGCGGGCTGAACGAGGATGTCGTCACCGATATCTCCGGGAAGAAGTCCGAACCGGAGTGGATGCGCGAAGCGCGACTGAAGGCGCTCAAGCTCTTCGAGAAGAAGCCGATGCCCAACTGGGGCGCCGACCTCTCCGGGATCGACTTCGAGAACATCAAGTACTTCGTGCGCTCCAGCGAGAAGCAGGCCACGAGCTGGGAAGAGCTGCCCGAGGACATCAAGAACACGTACGACAGGCTCGGCATCCCCGAGGCGGAGAAGCAGCGCCTCGTCGCCGGTGTCGCGGCCCAGTACGAGTCCGAGGTCGTCTACCACTCGATCCGCGAGGACCTCGAGAAGCAGGGCGTCCTGTTCCTGGACACGGACACCGCGCTCAAGACGCACCCGGAGCTGTTCGAGGAGTACTTCGGCTCGGTCATCCCGGCCGGCGACAACAAGTTCTCCGCGCTGAACACGGCGGTGTGGTCCGGCGGCTCGTTCATCTACGTGCCCAAGGGCGTCAAGGTGGACATCCCGCTGCAGGCCTACTTCCGGATCAACACCGAGAACATGGGCCAGTTCGAGCGCACCCTGATCATCGTCGACGAAGACGCCTACGTGCACTACGTCGAGGGTTGCACGGCGCCGATCTACCAGTCCGACTCGCTGCACTCGGCGGTCGTGGAGATCATCGTCAAGAAGGGCGCCCGCTGCCGCTACACGACCATCCAGAACTGGTCGAACAACGTCTACAACCTGGTCACCAAGCGCGCCAAGTGCGAAGAAGGCGCGACCATGGAATGGATCGACGGCAACATCGGTTCCAAGGTGACCATGAAGTACCCGTCGGTCTTCCTCATGGGCGAGCACGCCAAGGGTGAGGTCCTCTCGGTCGCGTTCGCGGGCGAAGGCCAGCACCAGGACGCGGGCGCCAAGATGGAGCACCTCGCGCCGTACACCTCCTCGACGATCGTGTCGAAGTCGGTGGCGCGCGGCGGCGGCCGCACCTCGTACCGCGGCCTGGTCCGCGTGGCGAAGCGGGCGCACCACTCGCGCTCCAGCGTCGTCTGTGACGCCCTGCTGGTCGACACGATCTCGCGCTCGGACACCTACCCGTACGTGGACATCCGCAACGACGAGGTGTCCATGGGCCACGAGGCCACGGTGTCCAAGGTCAGCGAAGAGCAGCTGTTCTACCTGATGTCGCGCGGTCTCGACGAGGCCGAAGCGATGGCGATGATCGTGCGCGGGTTCGTCGAGCCCATCGCGCGTGAGCTGCCGATGGAGTACGCGCTCGAGCTGAACCGCCTGATCGAGCTCCAGATGGAAGGGTCCGTCGGCTAGTCATGTCGGTTACCGAGAACAACGTTTCCGAAGCTCTTCGCGAGGGGGCCGTCATTCCGGCGGCCTCCCGCGCGGAGCGCTTCACCTCCTACGACGTCGAGGCCTTCGAGGTCCCGGGCGGCCGTGAGGAGAACTGGCGCTTCACGCCGATGAAGCGGCTGCGCGGCCTGCACGACGGCAGCGCGCCCGCCACCGGCGAGATCACGCTGGAAGCCGACGCCGCCCCCGAACTCACCATCGAGACCGTCGGCCGCGACGACTCGCGCCTCGGCCAGGCCGGCGTGCCGAGCGACCGCATCGCCGCGCAGGCCTACTCCTCGTTCACCAAGGCCACCGTCGTGACGGTGCCCAAGGAGACGAAGGCGTCCAAGCCGTCCGTGCTGCGCATCCACGGCCCGGGTGTGGACAAGGTCGCCTACGGGCACCTGCAGGTCCGCGCCGAGGCGTTCGCCGAGGCCGTCGTCGTGCTCGACCACGTCGGCTCCGGCACCTACGCCGACAACGTCGAGTTCGTCATCGGCGACGGCGCCAAGGTCACCGTGGTCAGCGTCCAGGACTGGGCCGACGACGCGGTGCACGTCTCCGAGCAGCACCTGAAGCTGGGCCGCGACGCCGCGCTGCGGCACACCGTGATCACCCTCGGCGGTGACCTGGTCCGCGTCTCGCCGACGGCGACCTTCGCCGACAAGGGCGGCGACGTCGACATGCTCGGCGTCTACTTCGCCGACGGCGGGCAGCACCAGGAGCACCGCCTCTTCGTCGACCACGCGGTGCCCAACTGCAAGTCGCGGGTGGGCTACAAGGGCGCGCTGCAGGGCGAGGGCGCGCACACGGTCTGGATCGGCGACGTGCTGATCCGCGCCGCGGCCGAGGCCACCGACACCTACGAGTTCAACCGCAACCTGGTGCTCACGCCGGGCGCCCGCGCGGACTCCGTGCCGAACCTGGAGATCGAGACCGGCGAGATCGAAGGCGCCGGCCACGCGAGCGCGACGGGAAGGTTCGACGACGAGCAGTTGTTCTACCTCCAGTCGCGCGGGATCGCCGAAGAAGCCGCTCGACGCTTGGTCGTGCGCGGGTTCTTCCACGAGATCCTGGTGAAGATCGACGTCCCCGAGGTGCGGGAGCGCCTCGAAGCCGCGATCGAGGCCGAGCTCGAAGCCGTTGGCGCCTGACGCCGTCCACCGCAGACTCTTAGGAAACGAAGAATGGCTACCCTGGAAATCAAGGACCTGCACGCCTCGGTCAACACCGACGAAGGCGCCAAGGAGATCCTCAAGGGCGTCAACCTGACGATCAAGTCGGGCGAGACGCACGCGATCATGGGCCCCAACGGCTCCGGCAAGTCCACCCTGTCCTACGCGATCGCCGGTCACCCGAAGTACCAGGTGACCTCCGGCGAGGTGCTGCTCGACGGCGAGAACGTGCTCGAGATGAGCGTCGACGAGCGCGCCCGCGCCGGCCTGTTCCTGGCCATGCAGTACCCGGTCGAGGTCCCCGGCGTGTCCATGTCCAACTTCCTCCGCACCGCGGCCACCGCGGTCCGCGGCGAGGCTCCCAAGCTTCGCCTGTGGGTCAAGGAGGTCAAGGAGGAGATGGGCAAGCTCGAGATCTCGCAGGAGTTCGCCGACCGCTCGGTCAACGAGGGCTTCTCCGGCGGCGAGAAGAAGCGCCACGAGATTCTGCAGCTGGCGCTGCTCAAGCCGAAGTTCGCCATCCTCGACGAGACCGACTCCGGTCTCGACGTCGACGCCCTGCGCGTCGTGTCCGAGGGTGTCAACGCCTACAAGGCTTCGAGCGAGGTCGGCGTCATGCTGATCACGCACTACACCCGGATCCTGCGGCACATCACGCCGGACTTCGTGCACGTCTTCGCCGGCGGCAAGATCGTCGAGTCGGGCGGCAAGGAGCTGGCGGACGAGCTGGAGGAGAACGGCTACGTCAAGTACGTCGGCAAGCCCGAGCCGGCCGCGCTCTGACGTTCCCCACCCCAGGACTACACCGAGAGAAAGAGAGGAGCCGGCCCGATGACCACCACCTCGGCTAGCTCTGTTCCCTTGGACGTCGCCGCGCTGCGGGCCGACTTCCCGATCCTGTCGCGCACCGTCCGCGACGGGAAACCCTTGGTGTACCTGGACTCCGGGGCGACGTCGCAACGCCCGACGTCGGTGTTCGACGCCGAACGCGACTACGTCTTCACGTCGAACGCCGCCGTCCACCGCGGTGCGCACCAGCTGTCCGAAGAGGCCACCGACGCCTACGAGTCCGCGCGCGCGAAGATCGCGGAGTTCGTCGGCGCCGACCCCGAGGAGCTGGTGTTCACCAAGAACGCGACCGAGGGCATCAACCTCGTCGCGTACTCGATGAGCAATGCCGCGACGGCCGGTCCGGAAGCCGAGCGCTTCCGGGTCGGCCCGGGCGACGAGATCGTCATCACCGAGATGGAGCACCACGCGAACCTCGTGCCGTGGCAGCAGTTGTGCCAGCGCACTGGGGCCACGCTGAAGTGGTTCAAGGTGACCGCGGACGGCAGGCTCGACCTGTCCGATGTGGACGAACTGATCACGGCTCGCACGAAGGTGGTCGCGTTCGCGCACCAGTCGAACGTGCTGGGCACGGTCAACCCCGTCTCGCTGCTCGTCGAGAAGGCGAAGGCAGTCGGCGCGCTCACCGTGCTCGACGCCTGCCAGTCGGTGCCGCACTTCCCGGTCGACTTCCACGCGCTGGGCGTCGACTTCGCGGTGTTCTCCGGCCACAAGATGCTCGGCCCGTCCGGCATCGGCGTGCTCTACGGGCGCACCGAGCTGCTCTCGGCCATGCCGCCGTTCCTCACCGGCGGGTCGATGATCGAGATGGTCAAGATGGAGGCCACCACCTTCGCGCCGCCGCCGCAGCGGTTCGAGGCCGGCGTGCCGATGACGTCGCAGGCCATCGGCCTCGGCGCGGCCGTCGACTACCTCTCGGCGATCGGCATGGACCGCATCGCGGCGCACGAGCACGAGCTCGCCGCGGCCGCCCTCGAAGGCGTCGGCGCGATCCCGGGTGTCCGGATCATCGGGCCGACGGACCTCAAGGACCGCGGCGCCACGGTGTCGTTCGTGATCGACGGCGTGCACCCGCACGACGCCGGCCAGGTGCTCGACAGCCTCGGCATCGCCGTCCGCGTCGGCCACCACTGCGCGTGGCCGCTGCACCGGGCCTGCGGTGCCCAGGCGACCGTGCGCGCGTCGTTCTACCTCTACAACACGCTGTCCGAAGTGGACGCCCTGGTAGCGGGTGTTCGCGAGGCCCAGAAGTTCTTCGGGGTGGCTCAGTGAACCTGGAAAGCATGTACCAGGAGATCATCCTGGACCACTACAAGAACCCGCACGGGCGCGGCCTGCGCGACCCGTTCGACGCCGAGTCGTTCCAGGTCAACCCGACCTGCGGCGACGAGGTGACGCTGCGGGTCAAGGTCGACAACGGGAAGGTCGCCGACGTCTCCTACGACGGCCAGGGCTGCTCGATCAGCCAGGCTTCGACGTCGGTCTTGACGGATCTCGTCGTCGGCCACACCCTTGAGGAGGCGTTCACCACCATGGACGCCTTCGTGGAACTGATGCAGGGCAAGGGAAAGATCGAGCCGGACGAAGACGTGCTGGAGGACGGGATCGCCTTCGCGGGCGTTGCCAAGTACCCCGCCCGCGTCAAGTGCGCCCTCCTCGGCTGGATGGCTTTCAAGGACGCCGTCGCCCGGACCACCAGTGGAGCTGAGAAAGCATGACCGAAGACACCGCCACCGAGGCTCGCGAGGGCCGGACCGCCGCCGACCTCGACGCCGAGACCACCGCCACGCAGGACCTCGACCTCGCCAAGCTCGAGGACGTCGAGGAAGCCATGCGCGACGTCGTCGACCCGGAGCTCGGCATCAACGTCGTCGACCTGGGCCTGGTCTACGACATCCGCGTCGAGCAGGACAACACCGCGACCATCGACATGACGCTGACCTCGGCGGCCTGCCCGCTGACCGACGTCATCGAGGACCAGACGTCGGCCGCGCTGACGTCGGGCGGCCTCGTCAAGGACTTCCGGATCAACTGGGTCTGGATGCCGCCGTGGGGCCCGGAGAAGATCACCGAGGACGGCCGCGAGCAGCTGCGCGCCCTCGGCTTCACCGTCTAGAACAGGTTTCGTGCCGTTAAGGCCACCTTACGGGCGTCAGACGCCCGTAAGGTGGCCTTAACGGCATCTGTATAACGGCCTATACTGCGCGTGCCAGGCCAGCGCGTACAGGATGAGCGCGGCGAGGAAACCGCTGCCGGCGCCGGTGACCGCGAGGTAGGTCGCGTTGCCGACGACGCCGGCGTGGGTCATCGGGTCGTGGTGGGCGAGGAACGGCAGCACCTGCGCCAGGACGCCTGCCAGCGCGCCGATCAGGAGGAACGCCACCACCGGCTTGCGGTGGCGGGTGGACGGCGGCGCGGGTTCGGTGGGCGCGGTGCGGTACCAGCGCAACAGCCACCAGGCGAGGATCCCGGCCCCGGCGATCGTGCTGACGAGCTGGATCAGCCGTCCGACGTCGACGCCGGTGACGAGCGGGATTCGCAGGAACGCGAACCCGTCGTTCTCGTGCGTGAACGCGTCCCAGCCGACGTGCGTGGCGGCGCCGATGACCAGCGACAGGGCGATCCACCCCGGCCGCCTCCAGCTGAAGTCGCGGGGAAGCCGTTCGGCCAGGGGCTTCGGGGCCAGGGCGAGCAGCGGTCGTTTCAGGAGGAGCTGGAAGAGCGCGAGGATCGCCAGCGCGAGGATCGGGTCGAGCCAGAGGACTGACATCAGTTCGTGGGTCTTGGTCAGGCCGATGCCGGGCAGCCGCGGCACGAACCAGAAGATGTCCGGCGCGACCGATCCGGCGACGAGCGCGGCCGGCACCAGCGGTCCTCTCGCCAGGGGAAGCACGGCGGCGGGATGACTCAGCGTGAACGGCACGGAGCTAGTATCCCGGCGTGGTCCTGCGCTCGATCCTCCTGTTCCTGGCGGCGGCGATCTGCGAGATCGGCGGTGCGTGGCTGGTGTGGCAGGGCGTCCGCGAACACCGTGGCTGGCTGTGGATCGGCGGCGGCCTGCTGGCCCTCGGCGTGTACGGCTTCGTGGCGACACTCCAGCCGGACGCCCACTTCGGCCGCATCCTCGCGGCGTACGGCGGCGTGTTCGTGGCGGGCTCGCTGGCCTGGGGGATGGTGGCGGACGGTTACCGCCCGGACCGCTACGACGTGCTCGGCGCTCTGTTGTGCCTGGCGGGCGTCGCGGTGATCATGTACGTCCCCCGGACGGGGTAACGATGGCGGTCGTGGCCCGATAGATCATCGTGACCGAGATGTCCTTTCCGCCCGCTCCGCCGGGCCCGCCGCCGCGCCGCCGGATGTCGCGTGCTGCCGTGCTGTGGATCGTCGTGATGGTGCTCGGCGTCGGCGCCGGTGCGTACGGCTTCGGCCGGCTGATGCTGGGCTACGAGGCTTATGTGACGCAGAGCGGGAACATGCTCCCGACCCTGGCGCCCGGAGACCGGCTCGTCGTGCGCCAGGCCGACGACGGCGAGGTGCACCGCGGGGACGTCGTCGCCATCGACATGAGTGCGTACGCCGATTCGAGCCGGGACGGAGTCAGTGTCGTCCGCGTGGTCGGGGTCGCCGGGGACACGGTCGCCTGCTGCACCGACGACCACCTCTCGGTCAACGGCAAGCCGCTCACCGAGCCCTACATCACTCCCGGCTACGAAGGTCTCTTCCAGTTCTCCGCCGTGGTGCCCGAGGGCGCGATCTTCGTCGAGGGTGACAACCGGGGCAACTCCGACGACTCGCGGTTCAGCGGCCCGGTGCGGCTGTCCGGTGTCGTCGGGGTCGTGGTCGCCACCGGCACGGTCGTCACCCCGAAGCCGCTGACGCCGGTCACCGCGTTCACCGACGCGGGCCTGCCCGGAACGCCTTACTCCGACGGAACCCTGGGCACGCTGCGGTGGTGGATCCTCGGCGGGTTCGTGCTGTTCGTCGCCGGGTTCATCGGGCTGATCGTGTCCGTCGTCCGGAACGCCGGAAGACGACGAAGAGCAGCCGCAGCCCCACCAACGCACTGATCATCAGCAGGTTGTAGCCGAACACCTGGTGCAGCGTCAGGTCCGTCGCGATGCGCGGCCCGCCGTCGCCGCCGAGCAGGAGCACGGCCATCAGGCCGGTCGCTGCTCCGACGAAGGCCAGCAGGATCTCGTGCACCAGGCTCGTGACGACGTCGCGGTCGCGCTCGTCGGAGAAGAGCCGGACGTTCACCGACAGCCGGCCCTCCTCCAGGGCCGCACCGATGCGGTCGACGCGGCGGGGGATGCGGCGCAGCACCGGCAGCAGCGCCATGACCTCGGTGAGCGCGGTGTGGCGCAGCGAGTCCGGCCGCAGCCGGGCGCCGACCTGCTCGACGGCGAACGCGCGCGACTCGGCCACGACGTCGAACGCGGGATCCAGCGCGGCCAGGGTGCCCTCCACCGTGGCCAGCGCCCGGAACACCGCGGCGACCGGCGGCGGCACGCTCAGCCGGAAGTCCGCGACCACCCGGAACAGCCCGGTGAACAGGTCGAGCCCGGCGGCGCGGCCGGGCCCGAAGTGGCGGGCGACCAGGGCGCCGAGGGCGCGTTCGAGGCGCTGCTCGTCGATGTCGCCGGTGCGGTCGACGATCTCCAGCAGCCCGTCGCGCAGGGCCGCGGGGTCGCCGCGGTCCAGTGCCAGGACGAGGTTCTGCAGGCCGCCACGCAGCCCGGCGTCGAGGCGGCCGACCGAGCCGAAGTCGAGCAGCCCCAGGCGGCCGTCGGGCAGGACCATGAGGTTGCCCGGGTGCGGGTCGGCGTGGAAGACGCCGCCGATCATCACCTGGTCGAGCAGGCACCGCAGGAGTGAGCGGGCGAGCCGTTTGCGGTCGGCCGCGGGCGCCGTCTCGAGCGGCTTGCCCGCCAACCGGGACATGACGAGGACGCGCTCGGTGGACAGTGCTTTGTGGACGGTCGGCAGGACGACGTCCGGGCACGAAGTCGTGGCCACGGCGGTGATGTTGCGGGCCTCGATGGTGAAGTCGAGCTCCTCGGCGAGCGCTTCGGCGAACCCGTCGGCGAGCTCGGCGACCCCGAGCGAACGTGCCCAGTCCGCGCGCTCCTCCAGCGCCGCGGCGACGCGCCGGACGATGTCGATGTCGCGTTCGGCCTGCTCCCGCACGCCCGGGCGCTGGACCTTGACCACGACGTCCTCGCCGCTGCGCAGCTTCGCCCGGTAGACCTGCGCGACCGACGCGGCGGCCAGCGGTTCCGGGTCGAACTCGGCGAAGACGTCGTCGGGCGAGCCGCCCAGCTCCTCGGTCAGCACCGCCCACACGGCGTCGGCCTTCGCGGGTGCGACCTGGTCCTGCAGCTTGCCGAGCTCGTCGACGAACACCGGGGGCAGCAGGTCCGCGCGCGTCGAAAGCAGCTGGCCGAGCTTCACGAACGTGACGCCGCCTTCTTCCAGCGCGCGGCGCAGGGAGCGGGCGAGCTTGGCGTGCCGGCCGGGCGCGAGATCGGGGTCACGGCGGCCGGCGAGGTAGCGTCCGAGGCCGTGCTTGACGGCGATCCGGCTGATCTGCGAGTACCGGCGGGCGCGCGTGATCTTGGCGCCGACGGCGCGCAGCCGGAAGCCGCCCGGCAGGGCCATCTCGGCGACGAGCAGGAAGATCAGCGTCGCGAGGAAAGCGCTGCCCGCCAAGGGGATCAGCAGGCCGATGGCCGCACCGCCGTTGTGCAGCAGGGAAACCGGGAACGCCTGGCCGATGCCGCCCGCGACGAGCCAGCCGAACGCGGCGCCGCACAGCGCGCGGACGGCGCCGATCCGGACCCCGAGTACCCGCCGCGACGCGACCACCAGCGGCCACAGCACGAGTGCGTAGAGGGGGAGGGTCAGCAGGCCCAGCAAGACGTCCATGCCGCAGAGCAGATCACGCGGGCCGGGCCGGACGGCTCCTGCGGCGGCGGGACCGGCCTCCCTCGCGGGAGGGAGGGAGCTACTTTCGGCCGTGGCCCGGATCGCTCGTGGACTTCTAACCTGATCGCGCGAACCACGGTTGGGTGTTCTCTAAACGGACATAAGGAGACACGATGAACGGACGCGTGATCGGCCGGATCGTGGCGCTGGCCACGGCGGTCGCGGCTCCGCTGGGCATGGGGCTCGCGGTCGCCCCCGGCGCTTCGGCGGCCGCCGTCACGACGCTGTACTACAGCTCCTCGGGCGCGCCGGACTACTTGACCCAGATCGACCAGGGCGCGGCCAATTGGAACGCCGCGGTCACCGACGTGAAGCTGGTCAAGCGGGCCTCGGGGGCGACGATCACGTTCCACGAGATCCACAGCGGCGGTTCGTACACGAACACGAACGGCCACGGCCGCGGCGACATCTACCTGGACACGAGCCAGGTGGCGGAGGGCTTCGACCCGACGCGCATCGCGGCGCACGAGCTGGGCCACAACCTCGGGCTGCCGGACCACTACACGGGTCCGTGCACGGAGCTGATGTCCGGCCACGGCCCGGGAACGGCGTGCAAGAACGCGAAGCCTTCGGCGGCCGAGGCGTCGAAGGTGCAGTCGTTGTGGGTGAACGGTTTCGCGGCTTCGGAGCTGCGCAAGGTCGCTTACTAGCGGCTCGGCGCCTGGTTGTCCCCCGAGTGGTGGACAGCCAGGCGCCTGCTGCCGGCGGTGCGAGGCGGCTCAGCCCGGCGGCGGGCGGAGGCCGTCCATCAGGAGGTTCAGCAGGCGGCCGGCCTTGGCTTCGTGCTCGGGCCGGGGGGCCACGGTGAAGATGCCGATGAGGGCGGCGGCGATGTCTTCGGCGGTGACGTCGGAGCGGAGGTCGCCCGCTGCCCGGCCGGCGTCGAGGATCGTGGTGATGGCCGCCAGTAGCTCGGTCCGGGTCTGCGCGTGGGCGATCTCGCCCGACTCGATCATCGCGAGCAGCGTGTCGAGCATGCCGTTCTTGGTCGCGATCCAGTCCCCGAACAGGTCCATCCAGCGCCGCATCGCCACGGCCGGGGGCAGTCGGCCGGTCAGCTCGCGGGCACCGGCCGTCAGGCGCACGACCTGGTCCCGGTAGACCGCGTCGACCAGCGATTCGCGGGACGGGAAGTGCCGGTAGAGCGTGGCGATGCCGACGCCGGCCTCGCGCGCGATCGCCCGCATCGACGGCTCGGCGTCCGCCGACACGAACACGCGGGTCGCCACCGCGAGCAGCTGGTCGCGGTTGCGGGTCGCGTCCGCCCGCATCTCACCTTCGGCCAAAACGGATCACGCTCCGGTTGTGCTACGGTCGTCCAGGTAAACGGAGCATAGTCCGTTTCGTGCTTCCTCGGTCCGAAGGAGACAGGCGTACATGCAGCACCAGAGCAGGGCGGTCCGGCTCGACGCGTTCGGCGGGCCCGAAGTCCTGGACGTCCGTGAGGTTCCCGCTCCGCAGGCCGGCCCGGGACAGCTCCGCGTGCGGGTCACGGCCGCCGGCCTGAACCCGATGGACTGGATCATGACCGCCGACGCGGACACGGCCGCCCGGTTCGGCTTGAGCCTTCCGGCCGGGTTCGGGACCGACTACGCGGGCGTGGTCGACCAGGTCGGCGAGGGGGTGACCGGCTTCGCGCCCGGCGACCGGGTGTTCGGGGGCGCGTTGTCCCGCGCGGTCGCCGACTTCGTGGTGATCGACCCGGCCGGGGCGATCGCGGCGAACGAGGCCCACCACACCCCCGACGGCGTCGACGACCGCACCGCGGCCACCCTCGCGATCGCCGGCCGCACGGCATCCGCCGCCCTCGCCGTGGTCGGTCCCGGCCCGGACGACACCGTGCTGATCGGCGGCGCGGCGGGCGGGGTCGGGGTGTTCGCGGTCCAGCTGGCCCGGATCGCGGGAGCGCGCGTGATCGGGACGGGATCGGCGACCTCGTCGGAGTTCCTGCGCGATCTCGGCGCCGAGCCGGTCGCCTACGGTGACGGCCTGGCCGACCGGGTCCGGGCCCTCGCTCCCGGCGGTGTCACCGCCGCCATCGACCTGCACGGGACGGAGACAGCGCACACCGCAAGGGAACTCGGCGTCCCGGACGGTCGCATCTGCACCATCGCCACGCAAGTCGACGGCGTGCCGGCGGCCAACGGCGCGAACGCCCCTGTCGGCGCACTGGAAGAGATCGCGCGTCTGGTCGCGGCCGGGCGGCTCCGGGTGCCGGTCGCGGCGAGCTTCCCGATCGAGCGGATCCGCCAAGCGGCCGAGCTCCAGGCCGGCCGGCACGTGCACGGAAAGGTCGTCATCGACCTCTAGATCGAGGTCGGGGTGCTCCATCGCGAGAGGGAGGCGCCTGCAGGCGCTGCCTGCGAAGATCGACCCGTGCGCGTACTCCGCCCCCTGACGAGCAAGGCGACCTACCGCCGGTGGGTGTACCTCGTCCTCGGCGGGGCCATCAGCGTCCCCTACCTGCTGTTCTCCGCCGTCGCCGTGCCATCGCTGCTGCCCTTCGTCACCACCCTCGGACGCGCCACCCTCGTCGGCGGCCTGCTCACCCTGGTCGTCCTCGTCGCCACCGCCTTCCTGCCCGCCGTGCACGTCCTCGAGTCCACCGCCGTCCGCGAACTGCTCGACGATCCCGTGCCCGGCGCCCCCGCGAAACCGCGGACCCGGCCGGGCCGGCGGCGGGCCGCGGGGATGTTCGTGCTGCACGTCGTCGCCGGGTTCGTCGCCAGCTTCTTCAGCCTCGCCGCGCCCGTGGCCGTCGGGCTCTCGGTCAGTGCCGTGTTCACCGGGCACTTCCTCCAGACCTCCGGGGGCGACGAGGTCACCGTGCCGACGGGCTGGCCGTCGGCGTGGCTGCCCGTCGTGTTCCTCGCCGCCGTGGTGCTGCTGATCTACGCCGTCGGGGCGATCGGCGCCGGGTTGCGGCGGTCCGCGGTCCGGCTGCTCGGGATGACCGCCGCCGACCGGATCGCGCAGCTGGAACGGCGGACCGGGCAGCTCGCCGAACGCAACCGCCTCGCCCGGGAGCTGCACGACTCGGTCGGGCACGCGCTGAGCGTCGTCACGGTCCAGGCCGGCGCCGCCCGGCGGACGCTGCGCACCGATCCGGAGTTCACCGAACGCGCGCTCGGTGCGATCGAGGAGTCCGCCCGCACGGCGCTCGACGACCTCGACCACGTGCTCGGGCTGCTGCGCGACGAGGCGGCGGGCCGGACGCCGCAGCCGGGGCTGACCGACCTGGAGACCCTGCTGGAAACGACCCGGCTCGCCGGCACCGACGTCACGGCCGAGCTCGGCGGCGACCTGGCCGCGGTGCCCGCGGTGGTGTCGCGCGAGGTGTACCGGATCCTGCAGGAATGCCTGACCAACGCGGTGCGGCACGCCGGTAGGGTCCCGGTGACGGTGGTCGTCGACGTAGCGGCGCACGGCCTGGTCGCGCGGGTCGCCAACCCGCTGGGGGCCGGTTCGGGCCGCACCGGCGGCGGCCGCGGCCTGCGCGGGATGACCGAGCGGGTCGAGGTGCTCGGCGGCGCACTGTCGGCCGGGCGGGTGGACGAGCGGTGGGAGGTCGTGGTGCGGGTGCCGTGGGGGAGCGGGCGATGAGCACGGGGGTGCTGCTGGTCGACGACGAGCCGCTGATCCGCGCCGGGCTGCGCGCGATCATCGACAGCGAGGACGACCTGAACGTGCTCGGCGAGGCCGCCGACGGCGCCGAGGTGCCCGGGCTGGTGGCCCGGCTGCGCCCGGACGTCGTGCTGATGGACGTGCGGATGCCCGCGGTGGACGGGATCCGGGCCACCACGCACCTGATGTCCACGGTGGACAGTCCGCCGAAGGTGATCGTGGTGACCACCTTCGAGAACGACGACTACGTCTACGACGCGCTGGTCGCCGGAGCCAGCGGGTTCCTGCTCAAGCGGGCGCGGCCGGAGGAGATCGTCGCGGCGATCCGGACGGTGGTGACGGGCGAGTCCCTGCTCTTCCCGGCGGCGATCCGCCGTCTCGCGGCCCAGCACGCACCTTCCGGCGACGGCTTGGTGAGCGTCGGCCTGACCGACCGGGAGCGCGAGGTGCTGCGGCTGATGGCGGGCGGACTGTCCAATGTGGAGATCGCGGGGGAGCTGTACCTGGGGATCCAGACGGTGAAGACGCACGTGGGCAACGTGCTGGCGAAACTGGGCGCGCGCGACCGGACCCAGGCGGTGATCCGGGCCTACGACTCGGGGTTCGTGACCCCGGCGGGCTGATTCGGGGCACATGACCCGGGTTCCCGCGTACGACAGCTTCGCCGAGGCGTACACCGCCGAGAACGACGCCAGTCTCATGAACGCCTACTACGAACGGCCCGCGACCCTCGCGCTCGCCGGTGATGTGGCCGGCCGGCGATCCTCGACGCGGGCTGTGGCTCCGGCCCGCTGTTCGCCGAGCTGCGTGACCGGGGCGCGGTGGTGACCGGCATCGACCAGAGCGCGGGGATGCTGGAACCGGCCGCTGCACGCGATGACCGACGCCTTCACCGCCTTCGGCTTCCGGCTCGCCGTGATCAGCGAACCCCACCCCACTCCGGAAGCGAGTGAGCTGTTCCCCGGCGACTTCGAGATCCTCGACACCTTCCCGAGCTTCCTGTTCTTCGTCCTTGAAGCCGGCTAGGAGCCGCTACTGCTGGTACGGCCCGCGCGGCTGCTGGTACCCCGGCGGCGGGGGCTGCCGGTACCCCTGCGGCGGAGGAAATCCCGGCTGTTGCTGGGCGAATCCCTGCTGCTGCTGGAATCCTTGCGGTGCGTATCCCGGCGGCGGAGCGAAGCCGGGCTGCTGCGCGGGCACGGCCTGGACGACCGGGCCGGATCCCTGGCCGGCGCGGCGCCGGATCGCGACGGTCAGCCGCCACCCGCACAAGGCTCCGATTCCCGCGCCGATCCCGAACGTGACCCACCGGCCGCCGTTCTTGAAGGTGTTCGCGGTGTCGATCGAATCCTGGCGCTTCTCTTCGTAGGTCTCGCTGGTCGTCTGGCCGTACTGGGTCCGGTCGCAGGTCTGCCCCGGCCGCATCTCTTCGCTGCCGCACAGCACCTTGGCGCTGGGCTCCCCGGAGCCGAACAGGCCGAGCGCCACCAGCCCCAGCCCGAACAGCAGGCCGATCGACCACCAAACCACGCTTTTCACTGGTCCCCCTCGAGATCACCGTTAGTGCACACGCAAAATAACCCGTGATCGGCGAGGGTGGGATGAATCGGCCGGATTGGCCGCTTCAGGACACGTTCCGGTCGAGGTCGTCGAGGACGGCCTGGATCGCCGCGGCCATCGCCGCCGGGTCGCCGTCGGCCGGGCGCAGCACCAGATCGGGTGACGACGGACGCTCGTACGGCGCGTCGATCCCGGTGAAGCCCTGGATCTCGCCCGCCCGCGCCTTCGCGTACATCCCCTTCGGGTCGCGCGCCTCGCACACTTCCAGGGGCGTGTCCACGAAGACCTCCACGAACGGCAGGTCCCCGGTGATCGCCCGCGCCGACGCGCGATCCGCCTCATACGGGCTGATCAGCGACGCGATCGCCACCACGCCCGCGTCCGCGAACAGGCGGGCCACCTCGGCCACCCGCCGGACGTTTTCCGCGCGGTCGGCCGGGCTGAACCCGAGGCCCTTGTTCAAGCCGTGGCGCAGGTTGTCGCCGTCCAGGAGGTACGCCGGACGGCCCGCCGCCACCAGCCGGCGCTCCAGTTCCACCGCCACCGACGACTTGCCCGACGCCGACAGCCCGGTCAGCCACACCGTCGCGCCGCGGGTCGGCCGGTCTTCGCGCCGGACCGCCGCCGTGTGCCAGACGACCGGGGACGCGACCGCGCCGGTGATCATGCCCGCCGCGACCGTGTCGCCCGTGTGCTCGTCCACCAGCAGGAACCCGCCCGTGGCGCGGTTGCGGCGGTACGGGTCGAACAGCAGCGGCGCGCGCGTGCGCAGCCGGATGCGGCCGATGTCGTTCAAGGACAACGATTCCGCGGAGTCGCGGTGCAGGGTCGTCACGTCGAGGCGGTACTCCAGCCGCTCCACCGACCCGCGTGTCTCGGTGGTCGTGTGCCGGACGACGTACGAAGAACCCGGCGTCAAGGACGCTCGCTCGGAGAACCAGCACACCAGCGCGTCCACCTCGCGGGCGGACTCCGCGCGGTTGCCGGGCCGGCACAGCATCGCCCCGCGGCCGAGATCGAGGTCGTCGGCCAGCTCGACCGCCACCGCCTGTCCGGTGAACGCCTCGGAAAGCCGCGTCCCGCCCGGGCCCCACACCGCGCGCACCTTCGAGGTGAACCCCGACGGCAGCGCCACGACCTCGTCGCCCGGCTTGAACACCCCGCCGGCGATGGTGCCCGCGTAGCCGCGGAAGTCCGACCGGCGGATCACGTACTGCACCGGGAACCGCGCGTCGATCAGGTTGCGGTCGGACGCGACGTGCACCTCCTCCAGCTGGTGCAGCAGCGAAGTCCCTTCGTACCAGGGCATGCTCGCACTGCGGTGGACGACGTTGTCGCCGTGCAGCGCCGAAACCGGCACGAACGTCAGGTCGGCGATGTCCAGCTTCATCGCGAACCGGCGGAAGTCCTCGCGGATCTCGTCGAACCGTTCCCGCGACCACTCGACGAGGTCCATCTTGTTCACGCACACCACGAGGTGGCCGATCCCGAGCAGCGACGCGAGGAACGCGTGCCGCCGCGACTGCTCCAGCACGCCTTTGCGCGCGTCGACCAGCACCAGTGCCAGGTCGGCTGTCGACGCGCCGGTCACCATGTTCCGCGTGTACTGCAGGTGCCCGGGCGTGTCCGCGATGATGAACTTCCGCTTGGGCGTGGCGAAGTAGCGGTGCGCGACGTCGATCGTGATGCCCTGCTCGCGTTCGGCGCGCAGGCCGTCGGTGAGCAGCGCGAGGTCCGGGTAGTCCTCGCCGCGCTCCCGGCTGGCGCGTTCGACGGCGGCGAGCTGGTCGGTGAAGATCGCCTTCGAGTCGAACAGCAGCCGGCCGATCAACGTGGACTTGCCGTCGTCCACGCTGCCCGCCGTGGCGATCCGCAGCAGCTGCATCAGAAGTAGCCTTCCCGCTTGCGGTCTTCCATGCCTGCTTCGGAAATCCGGTCGTCGGCCCGGGTCGCGCCGCGTTCGGTGACGCGCGTCGCGGCCACCTCGGCGACCACTTCGGACGGTGTCGCCGCCGACGACTCGACGCACCCGGTGCACGTGGCGTCGCCGACGGTCCGGAACCGGACGGTCGCCTCGTACGGCGTCTCGCCGTCCACAAGGGACAGGAACCGGGTGGCCGCCAGCAGCATGCCGTCGCGCTGGACCACCGGGCGCCGATGCGCGTAGTACAGCGGCGGCAGGGCGATCCGCTCGTCGCGGATGTACTGCCAGATGTCCAGCTCGGTCCAGTTCGACAGCGGGAAGACGCGGATGTGCTCGCCGCGCCGGTGCCGCCCGTTGTAGAGGTTCCACAGCTCCGGGCGCTGCGCCCGCGGGTCCCACTGGCCGTGCTCGTCGCGGAAGCTGAAGACGCGCTCCTTCGCGCGGGCCTTCTCCTCGTCGCGGCGGGCGCCGCCGAACACGGCGTCGAAGCCGCCTTCGCGGATCGCCCGCAGCAGCGTGACCGTCTGCAGCCGGTTGCGGCTGGCTCCCGGGCCGGTCTCCTCGACGACGCGGCCGGCGTCGAGGTCGTCCTGCACGCTCGCGACGTGCAGCCGCAGGCCCAGGGCCTCGACCGTCTCGTCGCGGAAGCGCAGCACCTCGTCGAAGTTGTGGCCGGTGTCGACGTGCAGCACCGGGAAGGGGAGCGGCGCGGGCCAGAACGCCTTCGCGGCGGCGTGCAGCATCACCACGGAGTCCTTGCCGCCGGAAAACAGCAGCACCGGGCGTTCGAAGGTCGCCGCGACCTCACGGAAGACGTGCACGGCCTCCGCTTCGAGCGCGGCCAGGTGCGAGAGCTCGTACGAGGTCACGGACACCGGAAAAAAGTAGAACATGTTCTTGTCATCGGTCAAGTGGTGCGAGACCCTGGGGGCATGGACCTGGTCGTACTCGAAGAGATCCGCCGGCTGAAGTACCGCTACCTCCGCGCGGTCGACCTGAAGCAGTGGGACGAGGTGGCCGACACCTTCACCGCCGACGCCACGGCCGACTACGGGACGCGGGCCACGGGAAGTGACGGGAAGCATTTCACCGGCCGCGACGCCATCGTCGAATTCCTCACCCAGAGCCTCGGCAACGGCATCATCACCGTCCATCACGCTGGTCAGCCCGAGATTGACGTCGACGGCGACACCGCGACGGGGCGGTGGTCGTTCACCGACAAGGTCATCGTGCCCGAGCACAAGGTGATCATCGAGGGTGCCGCGTTCTACGAGGACACCTATCGCCGCGAGGCCGACGGCGCCTGGCGGATGACGCACATCGGGTACGTCCGCACCTACGAGTCGATGACGTCCTTCGACAGCCTCCCGGGCTTCCGGCTGCTCGCGAACCGTTGGGCCGTGCCGGCATGATCGAGAACGAGTTCTCGTTGACCGGATCGCTCGCCGACGCCATCGCCGAGGCCGAGAAGCTGATCGCCGCGGCCCCGCCGGCGCAGACCGAGCTGGGCCTCCTGGAGGGGTACGACTACCTCGCCGGGAGCATCCGCGCGTCGCTGCAGATGGCCTGGGCCTACCAGCGCGACTTCCCGTACTTCACCGCGTCCACCGGGCCGTACACGAAGATGGGCCTGGACAACCCGGACACCCTCTACTTCAACGCGAACATCCGCGCCGACCGCGAGTACCTCGTCACCGGCGTCCGCGGGACCACCGCCGACCTGAGCTTCCAGATCCTCAACGGCGACTACTCGCCGGTCGTGGTGCCCGACAGTCTCGCCGCGTTCGACGACCGCGCGATCGAAATCGGCGAAGACGGCCGGTTCGAGCTGCGCTTCGGCCCGGCTCGCGAAGACCCGGGGCCGAACTACTTCGTCCTGGGCGAGGGCTCGTCGATGCTCGTCGTCCGGGAGGTCCACAGCGACTGGGCGACCGAGAAGCGCGGCGAGATCCGCATCCAGTGCGTCGACACGGCGGGCCAGGCGCCGCCGGTGCCGGACCGCTCCGCGCTCGCGAAGCGCTACGGCGTCACCGGCAAGATCCTGCTGAGCCGGCTCAAGACGTTCCTGGCCTTCCCGAAGTGGTTCTACGACAACCTGCCGGTGAACACGATGACCGAGCCGCGCTCGACGCCCGGCGGGCTGACCACGCAGTTCTCCTCGGCCGGGCACTACGAGCTCGGCGACGAAGAGGCGATGGTCGTCACGGTGCCTCGCTGTGCCGACGCGCCGTACCAGGGCATCCAGCTCGGCAGCCTCTGGTACGTCTCGCTCGACTACATCAACCACCAGACGAGCCTCACCGCCGACCAGGCGCGCGTCGACCCGGACGGCAAGATCCGGTTCGTCATCAGCGAGCGCGACCCCGGCGTGGCGAACTGGCTGGAGCGCACCGGGCACGACCGCGGGTACGTCCAGATCCGCTGGCAGCGGCTGGCACGCGACCTCGGGCCGGCCGACGGCCCGGTCGTCGAGATCGTCAAGGTGGACGAGCTGCCCGACCGGCTGCCCTATTACGAGGATGCACGCGTGACGCCGGCCGAGTGGACGGCGCGGATCGCGGCCCGGCAGGACGCCGTCGCCGCCCGGATGCTGGGGTGAGCGTGGAGAACCTGTTGCAGGGCAAGGTGGTCGTGGTCTCCGGGATCGGCCCGGGACTCGGCCGGTCGATCGCCGTGCGCAGCGCGCTGGCCGGCGCGGACGTGGTGCTCGCCGCGCGCACCGAGTCGCGGCTGACCGAGGTCGCGAAGGAGGTCACCGACCTCGGGCGGCGCGCCGTCGCGGTCCGGACCGACATCGACGACGAAGACTCGGCCGCTCACTTGGTGAGCGAGGCCGTCGAGGCGTTCGGCCGGGTGGACGCGGTGGTGCACAACGCCTTCGCCGTCCCGCCGCTGACCGATCTGGCCACTGTGGACCTCGACGCCGTCCGCAAGGGCTTCGAGACCGCGGGGATCTCCGTGCTCCGGCTGACGCGGCTGTTCCTGCCCGCGCTCAAGGAGAGCAAGGGTTCGCTGGTGATGATCAACTCGGCGGTGCTGCGGCATTCGCGGCGCACGTTCGGCGCGTACAAGATGGCGAAGTCGGCGCTGCTGTCGCTCTCGCAGAGCCTCGCCAGTGAACTCGGGCCGGACGGCATCCGGGTCAACACCGTCGCGCCCGGGTACATCTGGGCGCCGAACCTCAAGTGGTATTTCAACTACCTGGCCAAGGAACGCGGCATCACGCCCGAAGAAGTCTACGCCGAGACCGCGTCCACAATAGACCTGCGGAAGCTGCCGGAGCCCGACGAGATCGCCGACGCCGTGGTGTTCCTCGCCTCGCCGATGGCGCGCGCGATCACCGGGCAGTGCCTCGACGTCAACGGCGGCGAGTACCACCACTAGGAGGATCCATGCTCCCCGGCCGCGAAGACGTCGGCACCGTCGAGGACCTGCACGCGTCGGCCACCAAGCTCACCGGGCTCGACGACTTCGGCGGCGACGAGTACGTCGAAGGCCTGCGCGTGCTGCTGGAGGCGTACGAGGCCGACGAGGAGCTCACGCCGTTCGGCAACAAGGTGCACCGCGCGATGCTGCGCGGCGCGCTCGTCGCCCGGCTGCTCAGCGAGGCGGGCTGGAAGCAGCACCCGGCGTCGGCTTCTGCGGCGATCGACCGGCCGATCTTCGTCACCGGCCTGCCGCGCACCGGCACGACGGCGCTGCACCGGCTGCTCGCCGAGGACCCGGGGCACCAGGGCCTCGAAGTCTGGCTCGCCGAGGTGCCGCAGCCGCGGCCGCCGCGGGAGACCTGGGCGGACAACCCGGTGTACCAGGGGATCCAGGCCGGCTACGAACGTCACCACGTCGAGCACCCGGAGTTCATGGGTGTCCACCACATGTCCGCGGACCAGGTGGAGGAGTGCTGGCAGCTGCTGCGTCAGTCGATGCGCTCGCTGTCGTTCGAATGCCTCGCGCATGTCCCGCGTTACTCGCGCTGGCTCGCGAAGCAGGACTGGACGGACGCCTACGCCCGGCACCGGCGCAACCTGCAGCTGATCGGGCTGCCGGACGCGGGCAAGCGGTGGGTGCTCAAGAACCCGAGCCACCTCTTCGCCCTGGACGCGCTGATGGCGGCGTACCCGGACGCGCTCGTCATCCAGACGCACCGGGCGCCGCGGACGATCATGGGTTCGATGTGCAGTCTCGCGGAGAAGGCTGCCGACGGCTGGTCGACCAAGTTCCGCGGCGAGGTGATCGGCCACTCGCAGCTCGACCTGTGGGCCCGCGGCGCCGACGAGTTCCACGCGGCTCGCGCCCGGTACGACGCGGCCCAGTTCTGCGATGTGCGGTACGAGGACTTCGTCGCCGACCCGATCAGCACGGTGTCCACTGTGTACGACCACTTCGGACTGACGTTGACCGACGACGCGCGGGCGGCCATGACCGCGCTGCACACCGAAAGCCGTTCGGGGGAGCGAAAACCAGTGCACCGCTACAGCCTGGAGGACTTCGGCCTGACGTCCGAGGAGGTCGACGAGCGTTTCGCGGGCTACCTGCGCGCGTACTACTGATCGGCCGGGATCGGCTCCGCCAGCGTCGCTCGTGAGGGAGCAGCCGGGAACGGATCGGCGAAGTACTGCGTTTCGTGCGTGACGAGATCGCCGGAGAACTCCATGATGCTCACCGTGCGGGTCGGCGCGCCGTCGTAGGTGATCACGCACTCGCTGATCCAGAGGTCACCACTGCCCTGGATGCGGCGGATCTCGAAGTGGCGCTCGGCCGGGTGGCCGCCGCGTTGCGCCTGGATCTTCGCACGGCCACGGAAGCGCTCGCCGGACTGCGGGTAGTCCAGGATCGCTTCGTCGGCGTAGATCGCGTGCTCGCGTTCCACGTCGCCTTGTTCCGAAGCGGTCCAGTGCTCGACGATCGCTGCGTGGATCTCGGCGTCCATGCCGGAACCCTACGCCGTGATCAGGTCGACCACCTCGGCCATCGACGGCCCGGCGGCCATCTCGGCGGCCAGTTCCTTCGCCCGGTCGCGGTAGCGCGGCTCGTCCAGGACGGCGCGGACGTCCCGCCTGATCATCCGCGGCGAGGCCGAAGCGCGGGCGCGGCCGATCCCGGCGCCGGACCAGGTGACCCGGGCGGCGACGTCGCGCTTGTCCTCGCTGGCCCCGACGACGACCAGCGGCACCCCGTAGCGGAGGGCGTGGTTGACGCCGCCGTACCCGCCGTTGCCGACCATCGCGGCGCAGCGGGGGAGCAGCTCGTCGTAGGGCAGGAAGTCGGCGACGCGGACGTTGGCCGGCAGCGGGCCCGGGCTCAGCCGCCCGCCGCACGTCGTCGCGACGACGAGCACGTCCTCCTCGGCGAGGGCGGCGATCGTGGGTTCGACGAGCCGGCCGAGGTCGTCGTTCGCCACCGTCCCCTGGGTCACGTGCACCACCGGGCGGGAGCCGTCGAGGTCGCCCCACCACGGTGGCAGCGGGTGCTCGCTCGCCGCGCTGACCGTGGTCGGCCCGATGAAGTGCAACGGGGCTCGCGCACGCGGGTATTCGAAGCCGGGGCAGGTCATCTGCAGGACGCCGTCGCTGTGCAGCGGCCAGTCCGCGAACAGCATGCCGGGGTCTTCGCCCAGCGATTCCCGGGCTTGCCGCTGCGCCGGCCCGAGCACCCACGGTGCGAGCGCTTTGAGGACCGCGGCGCCCAGGCGGTCGGCGGGTGACGCCGGCGGCGGGCCGCTCGGCACCGGGGGCATGAACGGGAGGAAGCCCAGCACCAGCACGCGTGGCCGGTGCTCGCGGCGCACCAAGGCCAGGCCCGCCATGAAGAGCGGGTCGCAGAGCACGACGTCGACGTCGAGGTCCAGCACGCTCAGCTGGGCGGGCATCGCGCGGACGAAGGTGGCCAGCTCGAACCGGGCGAGCCGCAGTCCTTTCCGGCCGGCGCGGCCGGGGATCGAGCCTTCGAGGTCGGTTTCGTCGAAGTCGGCCTCCGGCGGCAGGACTCGCACGGTGGCGCCGAGCTTCTCGAAGGCCGCTCGGTAGCGCGCTCCGGTGACGACACTGACCTCGTGCCCGGCGGCGAGCAGGGCTTCGACGATCGGCTTGGTCGGGCCGACGTGGCCGCGAGCGGGCTGGACGCAGACGAGTACGCGGGTCATGGCTCCCCCTTGATTGGCCGATACGCTGTACTATCCAATTGATGACGATACCGGAATCCGGCGGCGAGCGGCGCCGCTACGAGTCACCGGTGCGCGAGGCCCGCGCCCGGCGCACCCGCGAGCACGTGGTGGCGACGGCGGGGCGGCTGTTCGCCGAGCGGGGTTACGCGGGCACGAGCGTGCGGCAGATCGCCGCGGCGGCCGAGGTGAGCCTCGAGACCGTGACGCAGGCCGGGCGCAAGGCGGACCTGCTGCTCGCCGCGTTCCAGGACGTGTTCGCGGGAGACCCGGACGCGGTGAACCTGGACGCGCTGGTGGGGCCGGCCGGACCGGCGGACCTGCCGGCGGTGGTGGCGCTGCTGGCCGAGGGGCTGCGCCGGTCGTTGCCGATCTGGAGCGCGTTCACCACCGCGGCGGCGGCCGACCCGGCGGTGGCGGCGGTCCGCGCGGAGCTGGCGGTGGCCCGCCGCGCGGAGATCGTGGCCCGCCTGGAGGCGGCGGGGCTGGCTCCGGAGGGGGACTGCGGCCGCCTGGCGGACGCGATCGGGCTGCTGACGTCCCACGAGGCGTACGACCACCTGGCGAACGTGTGCGGCTGGCCGCACGAGGACTACGTCGCTTGGGCCGCCGCCGCGATCGGAGCCCAGCTCACCCTTGACTGGCAGTGAGCTTTTCCGGCCGTCAGCGCCGGTAGGCGTAGTGGATGAGTCCTTTGTGGAACTTGCCCACCTTGTCGTAGAGCGCCCGGGCTGGGGCGTCTTCGAGTGTGTTCCAGTAGAGGCTCGGGTAACCGTGCTCGTCGGCGTCCCGCGCGACCCATTCGATCACGGCCGTCGCGACACCTCGGCGCCGGACTTCGGGGTCCACGAACAAGTCCGCCAGATAGCACTTCCCGGAGTACCAGACGCTCGCGTGGAAGAGGTAGTGCGCGATGCCGACCATCCGGCCGTCCAGCAGGGCGGCGATGCCGCGGATCCGGTCGTCGTCGAGCAGGCGTCGCCAGGTCCGGTCGTAGGCGTCATCGGCGCGTTCGACGGCGAAGTACGTGTCTTTGGCCCGGGCCAGCAGTTCCCAGGAGGCACGGTCGGACTCGGTCAGGAATCGGATCTCCACGACCCCACCCTAACCGGCCGCTGCCTGCAACCCGCGCGTTCCGATGCCGCGCAACACTTCCACCCGGTCCGAGCCCGGCCGGCCGAGTACCCAGCTCGATCCCGGTACCGCCTTGGCCCTCTTCTTCAACGGTGCCAGCAGCCGCGAAACCTCCTGGTACGACCGGATCGAGCCGCTCGCGCAGACCAGTGTCGCCAGGGACACCGTCACCGGCGTGCCGTCCGCCGACCAGTGGCGGTCCAGCAGGGCGCCCGCCACCGTCGCGATCTCGTCCACGTCGCAGACCACCAGGAAGTCGTCGCCGCCGACGTGGCTCACCCGCATGCGGCGCAGGCCGCCGCCCAATGCCGTCAGGGCCGCGCCCAGCTCGCGGATCAGGTCGTCGCCCGCGGCGAACCCGGCCGTGTCGTTGACCGCCTTGAACGCGTCGATGTCCAGCCACGCCGCCACGAACGGCTCGCCGATCGTGATCCGGCGGGCGACGTCGCGGGCGACCGTGTCGCTGCCCGGCAGCCGGGTCAGCGGGTTCAGCGCCGCCGCGGCCTCGACCTTCGCCTCCGCCACGCCGCGCACCACCTCGGTCACCAGCACGACGCCCAGGCAGCGGCCGACCTCGTCGACCACGACGACGTCGTCGCCGGTGCGGCCCCAGTCGGCGTCGGTGACCAGCTCGAGGAACTCCATCGCGCCCGCGCGGGCCTCGATCGTGTGCGGGGTGTCCGCGAGCCGCGCCGCCGGGCGCTTCGCGTGCAGCGCGTGGCCGTACGGGCCGGTGACCGCGACCAGGAACCGCGTCCGATCGACCGACCAGCGTGGCCGGTTGAGCTCGTCGACCCCGATGACGCCGCTGGGCGCGTCCGCCGCCGCCAGCACCTCCCGGACCTCGTCGCAGGTCGCGGTTTCCGGCAGCGTCGTGGCCGGGCGGAGGAAGTCGCCGACGCACTGCGCCGGACCCGGCGCCCGCGGGGTCGCCTGCGGTCGCGTGAGCAGCGCCGGGGCGGGGCCGGCGGCGGTGGGCGGGGCGAGCAGGTTGCCCTGCGCGATCCGGATGCCGAGGCCGCGGACGGCGTCGAGCTGGCCGTCGGTCTCCACGCCGGTCGCGACGAGCCGGATGTCGGTCCGGTTCGTGTAGTGCAGCAGCGCCTCGACGATCGCGGCCGACGCCGGGTCGTCCGGCAGCCCGCGCAGCACCGTGCGGTCGAGCTTGACCAGGTCGACCGGCGCCTCGACGAGCAGGCCGAGTGGCAGGTCGCCGCGGCCGAGGCCGTCGAGCGCGAGCCGGAAGCCGAGCTCGGTGAGCGTCCGCATCCCGGCGAGCGCGCGGTCGGCGGGCAGCGGCGCGAACGGCGGGCCGATTTCGAGGACGACGTCGCGGGTGCGGCGCCCGGCGTCGCCGAGCTCTTCGAGGAGGTCGTCGTACATCGCCTGCGGCGCGGCGAGGGTGCGGGCGGAGAGGTTGAGGTGCAGCGGGAGCGACGACTCGTCCTGCCGGACGGCGGCGATGGCGAGTCCGAGGTCGACCTGGGCGAGGCGCCCGTCGCGGCGGGCCTGGGTGAGCAGCTCGGGGACGGTGCCCTGGCCCGGCCTGGCCAGCGCTTCGTGAGCCACGACGCCTCCCGTGTGGAGGCTGTACAGCGGCTGGAAAGCGAAGCGGACCGCGCGGGGCGACGTCACGTCCCCGATCGTCGCGGGTCGGGCCGCGAAACGAAACCGATGTCGACTGATGTTCACCGCCGATACCCGAATCGGAGTAACGCAGGGTGACGCCGGCCACTTGTTCAGAGTTGACTTATATAAGTCGGTACTTGTAGTTTGGCCGGGTGCACGCGTTCGACGTCCTCGGTGATCCGGTCCGCCGCCGGATCCTCGAGCTGCTGGCCGACGGCGAGCGGGCGGCAGGCTCGGTGACCGAGGTCATCCGGGCCGAGTTCGGCATCTCGCAGCCCGCGGTGTCCCAGCACCTGAAAGTGCTGCGCGAGAACGGCTTCGCGGTCGTCCGGCAGGACGGGACCCGGCGGCTGTACGCGGTCGGGCACGCACCGCTGCGCGACGTCGACGCCTGGCTCGACCGGTTCCGCCGGTTCTGGACCCCGCCGCTGGACGCACTGGCCACCGAAATCGCCCGCGGCAAGCGCGCGCGGCGCCGTATCGAAGAAGGAGACTCCCCGTGATCGACGTCAGCCACCAGATCAGCGCCGTCCGCCGCACGCTCGGCGACCGGGTGCTCGAAGGGAAGGAAGCCCGCGTCCTGACCATCGGCCAGGTCTACGACACCGACGTCGACGACCTGTGGGACGCCTGCACGAACCCCGAGCGCATCCCGCGCTGGTTCCTGCCGGTCAGCGGCGAGCTGAAGCTCGGCGGGAAGTACCAGTTCGAGGGCAACGCGGGCGGCACGGTCGAGCGTTGCGACCCGCCGAAGAGCTTCGCCGCGACGTGGGAGTTCGGCGGCAACGTCAGCTGGGTCGAGGTCCGCTTGACGCCCGAGGGCGAGGGCACCCGGTTCGAGCTGGAGCACGTCGCGCACGTCGACGAGCGCTGGGAGGAGTTCGGCCCGGGCGCGGTCGGCATCGGCTGGGACGGGGCCCTGGTCGGCCTGGTCCTGCACCTGTCCGCGCCGGGCACGGCCGTCGACCCGGAAGCGGCGATGGCCTGGATGATGTCGCCGGAAGGCATCCGGTTCATGACGGCGTCGAACGAGGCCTGGTACGAGGCCGACGTCGCCGCGGGCGCGGACCCGGCGAAGGCCCGGGCGGCGGCCGACCGCACGCTGAAGGCCTACACGACCCCGCCGGAGGCCTGACGCCCGTGTCGACCCTCCAGTCACGCGAGTCGACCCTCTGATCACACGTGATGCCCCTTCAATCACGGGTGTGACCCTTCGGCGCACGGAGGCCGGATGGCATCTCGCGTGATTTAGCGGGCATCACGTGTGATCGGAGGGACGACACGGCTCAGCGGTCGGTCTTCTTGACCGCCGTCAGGGTGATCACCGCGTCGGCGGGGACCTCGGTGCCGGGTGCCGGGTCCTGGCCCGTCTGTACCCAGTTGCGGTCGAGGACCAGCATCCGGCCCTGGCCGGTGCCGTCGACCTCGCGCAGGTTGTAGAGGCCTGCGCGCTGCATCGCGTTCTGGGCGTCCTGGTGGTCCATGCCGGAGACGTCTGGGACCTTGATCAGTGCGGCGGAAGTCGTGGCCGGCGGCGCGGCCGTGGTTTCGGCGCCGGTCGGGGCCGAGGTGCCGGTCGACGCTGGACTGCCGGCCGGCCCGGCGCCACAGGCGGCGAGCCCGGTACCGAGCACCAGGGCGGCGGCGAGGCGGATTGGGCGGTTCATGGCGGCTCCTCCGTCGATGGATACCCCTTCAATCGATCCGTGAACTCGTGATGTTGCCCATCGATCGGGTGAACCGGAGCCCGCCGGATAAGGTCGGGCGCATGGATCAGGGCAGCGAGCAGACCGACCCGAGGGTGGTGCGGCGGGACCCCGTCACTAACGCCGGCGGGTTCACCGACCTGGCGACCAGCCCGTTCCGGATCGACCGCGACCGCATCGCCGCGTCCCCGTTCTTCGCCCGGCTCGGCGGGGTGACGCAGGTGGTCAGCGCCGGCGGGGCCGGGCTGCTGCACAACCGCCTCACCCACAGCCTGAAGGTCGCGCAGGTCGCCCGCGCCATCGCCGAGCGGATCACCACCGGGGACGACGCCGGCCTCGTCGACAAGCTGGGCGGCTGTGACCTCGACGTCGCCGAGGCCGCCGCGCTCGCCCACGACCTCGGGCACCCGCCGTTCGGGCACCTCGGCGAGCAGACGCTCGACCGCATCGCGCGCCACCGCTTCGGCCTGGCCGACGGCTTCGAGGGCAACGCCCAGACCTTCCGCATCATCACCACGACCGACGTGCGCGGGCCGTCGGCGATCGGGCTCGACCTGACCACGGCGGTGCGCGCGGCCGTCCTGAAGTACCCGTGGCTGCGGCTGCACCACCCGGCGCCGCACCCGTCCGAGATGGCCGTGCCGCCGCGCGGTGCCGGCGAGCCGGACGAGGCGCCCGGCACCGGCGCGGCCAAGTTCTCCGCCTACGCCACCGAACTCGACGACTTCGAGCAGGCGCGCGCGGCGTTCGCGGGACGCGTCGAAGGCTGGCAGCAGACCGTCGAAGCGTCCGTGATGGACACCGCCGACGACATCGCCTACGCCATCCACGACCTGCAGGACTTCCACCGCATCGGCGTCCTGCAGCACGCGCCGGTGGCGGCGGAGCTGGGGGAGTGGCTCGAGCACGCGGGCGAGCTGGCCGCCCTCGACGACGAGACGCTGCACGCGGAACTGCGCCGCCCGGGCCGGTCGCTCGAGCGCGTCCGCCGCCGGATGCACGTCAAGGACGCGTGGATCGTCGACGACGACGCGTTCGCCGCCGCGGTGGCCCGGGTCCGCGCGGAGCTGGTCGACGGCCTGCTGGCCGCGGAGTTCGACGGCTCGATCGAGGCGGAGCAGGCCACGGCGGCGTTCTCGGCCAACTGGACGGCACGCCTGGTCGATGGTGTGTTCGTGCTGGCGTCGCCGTCCACCCGCACCGGCCACGTCTCGCTGCGCCCCGCCCAGTGGCACGAGGTCCAGGTGCTGAAGTTCGTGCACCGCCGGTTCGTGCTGCTGCGCCCGGACCTGGCGTTGCACCAGCGCGGGCAGGCCGGGGTGGTGTCGAGCCTGGTCGACGCGCTCGACGCGTGGCTGTCCGACCGCGACGAGGTTTCCCGGCTGCCGCGGCGGCTGCACGACCTGGTGGAGCTGGCGCACGCGGAGTACACCGGGCTGGCGCGGTCGGCGCCGGAGCTGCTCGTCGGGGCGACGGGGGAGCCGGTGTCCGGCCCGGACGCCGTGCGCGGCCTGGCCCGGGGCCGGGCGGTGGTCGACTTCGTGGCTTCGCTGACGGACAAGCAGGCGGTGACGCTCTTGGACGCGCTGTCCGGGCGGGCCGCCCAGCCGTGGTCGGACTCGTTCGTGCTGTGATCGACGACTGTCCGGTTCTTGTCCGATCCGGCGATCCCGTGCAGTGATATCGCTTGACGCGGCTGGTCCGTTTCGTTCGTCCTGTAACGGTTGCGTGGTTCCGCTGAACGGCCTACGACTTACGGTCCATTCAGGAAATTCCCCATCCGATGTCACTCGAACGGCCGCTGCTTACAAGGAACTCACAGTACTTAGCTTGATCCTGCCGGTGATCACCGGCGATCGGTCAGCGTGAGTCGGGGCACGCGCCTGGAGATAATCGGAGGGCGCACGTGCGTCGTACCCGTTCCACGAGATCGAGATCCACTGTGCTCACAGCCGGGGCCGCGGCGCTGCTCGCCGCCCTCGGCCTCGTGTCGCCGCCCGCCGCGGGCGCCGCCACCGCATCCACACCGGACACCTTCAGCGAAGTCGCACAGCAGCAGATCGCCGCCCTGCAGGCGGTGAAGGCGGGCCGCACCGCCGCCGAGTCCAAAGTGGACAGCAATCTGCTCGCCGCCCAGAAGGGCGTGACCAAGCAGCTCAACGCGCTGCAGTCGGGGGCCCAAGTCTCTGCGGCCGGGACCGTCCTGGTCGACATCCGCGCGAGCAAGGTCTCGCCGGACCTCATCAGCTCGCTCACCAAGGCCGGGGCGGGCATCCGCGCGGTGTCCGACCGGTACGCCAGCGTCCGCGCCGAGGTGCCGCTGAACCAGCTCGCCGCGATCGCGGCCCGCGGCGACGTCAAGCGCGTCGAGCAGGCCGACCAGGCCATGACGGCCCGCGAGCTGGCCACCCCGGCGACGACGCCGGCCAAGACCGAAACCAAGCAGCAGAAGGCTGACCGCATCGCCGGCGAGCTGCAGAAAGCGGTTGCGAGCAAGTCGCAGCGCAGCGCTGCCGCCGCCGCGACCCTGACCAGTGAGGGCGACCGCGCCCACAACGCCGACATCGCCCGCCAGCAGTTCGGCGTCACCGGCGTCGGCGTCAAGGCGTGTGCGCTGTCGGACGGCGTCGACTCCCTGGCCGCGTCGCAGGCCAAGGGCGAGCTCCCGCCGAACGTCGACGTCATCGCCGGGCAGGAGGGCGACGGCGACGAGGGCACCGCGATGCTCGAGATCATCCACGACCTCGCGCCCAACGCCGCGCTCGGCTTCGCGTCGGCGTTCAACTCCGACGCCAGCTTCGCGGACAACATCCGCAAGCTGCGCTTCGAGTCGCACTGCGACGTCATCGTCGACGACGTCATCTACTTCAAGGAATCCCCGTTCCAGGACTGGATCATCGCCCAGGCCGTGAACGACGTGACCGCGGACGGCGCGCTGTACTTCTCGTCGGCGGGCAACGAGGGCAACGTCGCCGACGGCACCGCCGGGCACTGGGAAGGCGACTTCGTCGACTCCGGCAAGTCGGTCGGGAAGTTCGCCGGCACCGCGCACAACTTCGCCGGCACCGCGGGCAACCAGATCTACGAGCCCGTCTCCGACGCCTCTTCGGCCGGTGTCCCGGTGACGCTGCACTGGTCCGACCCGCTCGGGCACTCGGCCAACGACTACGACCTCTACCTGCTCAACTCCGCGGGTGCCGTGGTCAGCTTCAGCCAGAACGTCCAGGACGGCACCCAGGATCCGTTCGAGATCCTGCAGACGCCGGCCTTCGGCGGCACCGGGCTGCGCTTGGCCGTCGTGAAGTTCTCCGGTCAGGCCCGCTACCTCTCGCTGTCCGCGCTGCGCGGCCGGTTCAAGGACTCGGCGGACGGCCTCAAGGCCTACAACACCCCGGGTGTCACGGTCGGCCACTCGGCCGCGCGGGACGCCTTCAGCGTGGCGGCCACCCCGGCTGCCGCGGCGTTCGGACGGCCCTTGGAGCCGGGCGACCCGGCCAACCCGGCCGGCCCGTTCCCGGGTGCGTTCAGCGGCGCGTCCAAGGCCGAGCGGTTCACTTCGGACGGCCCGCGGCGCGTGTTCTACGAAGCCGACGGGACCCCGATCACCCCGGGCAACGTGTCTTCGACCGGTGGTGAGGTCCGGAACAAGCCGGAGATCACCGCGGCCGACGGCGTGAAGACCAGCGTGCCCGGCTTCAGCCCGTTCTTCGGCACCTCGGCCGCCGCGCCGCACGCCGGAGCCATCGCGGCGCTGGTCCTCTCGGGCAACCCCGGCCTGCCGCCGTCGGAGGTCCGCGAGGCACTGATCAACACCGCCGTCGACATCGAAACCCCGGGTCGCGACAACTTCACCGGGTCCGGCGTCATCCTCGCGGACAAGGTGCTCGCCTACACCGGTGCCAGCCCGCAGCCGCTCGTGGTGGCGAAGCAGCCGACGGTCACCCCGGCCGACGGCGGTTCCGCGCTCGACCCGGGCGACACGGCCAAGGTGACGCTGCCGGTGACCAACGACGGTGACGGCACCGCCGTGTCCACCAGCGTCGTGCTCACCAGCCCGACCCCGGGCGTCACGGTGGCGCCGCGGTCCAAGTCCTACGGCACCATCAGCCCGGGACAGACCGGCGTCAACGACTTCACCATCACCGTCCCGGCGACGCAGCAGCTCGGCGCGCCGGTCGTCCTGAACGCCCGCGTCAGCTTCGCCGGTGCGCACTCGCCGACGACGTCGACGTTCTCGCTGCCGGTCGGCACCCCGTCGCCGGTCGCGCAGGACTTCGCCTACACCGGTGCCCCGGTGGCGATCCCGGACAACAGCCCGGTCGGCGCGTCGGTGACCATCCCGGTCACCGGGGTCGGCCGCGCGTCCAAGGTCGGGTTCTCCGTGGACGGCACCAGCTGCAGCACCGGTACCGCCTCGACCACCGTGGGGCTGGACCACACCTACGTCGGTGACCTGGTCGGCTCGCTCACCGCGCCGTCCGGGGCCAAGGCCACGGTGTTCCAGCGCAACGGCGGCTCGGGCAAGAACCTGTGCCAGGTCGTCTTCGCCGACAACGCGGCGACCGCGTTCAGCACGGTGACCTCGGCCAACGCGCCGTTCAGCGGCACGTGGCGGCCGACGCAGTCGCTGACCGCGGGCCTGACGGGCGCGGCGGTCGACGGCACGTGGACGTTCGCCGTGGTGGACGTCGCCGGCGGCGACGTCGGCTCGATCCGCTCGGTCGCCCTGCACATCAACGGGTTCGTGCAGCCCCCGGCGGCCGGAGCGCCGTCGAACGTGCGGGGATACACGAACAACGGGCCGGTGCACCCGCTGTAACCGGCACGAAGTGAACTGAACCACCCGTACGGGGCCGTCGCGGCGACGCGGCGGCCCCGTACCGTTCCTCCCATGGCGAAGCCCCGGCAGGTCGCGGGCGGCGGCCGCGCGGTGGAGGTGCCGCCCGACCGGCTGGCCGGCTGGTTCGACCGCTTCTGCGCCCGCCACGAAGGGGCCGAGACGACCGAGGTCGCGGAGCGCGCGGTGCGCGTGGTCGCCGTCGACGGGGCCACCGCGACCGCGACCGTCTCTTTCGGACCGCTCGAAGCGCCGCCCGGGACGTTCGACGGCCTGGTCGTCGACGCGCTCCTGGCCCACGCGCTGGTGCCGCGGCGGATCGCGCTGGTGCTGGTGCGGCTGGGCGGGCACAGCATCGGCATCGCGCGCGGGGGCCGGGTCGAGCTGTCGCGCACCGACCGGCACCTCGTGCAGGGCCGTTCCGCCGCGGGCGGCTGGTCGCAGCAGCGCTTCGCCCGGCGTCGCGTGGGCCAGGCGCGCCACGCGCTCGAGGACGCGGCGAAGGACGTCTTCGAAGTGCTCCTGCCCCGGTTGTCCGAAGTGGACGCCGTGGTGCTCGGCGGGGACCGGCGGGCCCTGGCCGCCCTGGCCCAGAACCGCCGGCTGGCCCCGCTGTTCGCCCGGGCCGAGCCGCGCGTGCTGGAGGTCGGCGAGCCGAGCCGGGCCGTTCTGGAAGAAGCCGCCGTGCGGGCGCTGTCGGTGCAGGTCACGCTGCACGACGGGTGAGACCGCACACGTCCGGAAAATCCGGTGGACCGCGGCCCGTACACTGGTCTCCGTGGATATCCAGCTGGAGTGACGCCGGCGCCGGTCACCACCGACCGGCCGCTTGACGCTGTCCTCCATTCACCCCCTTCCACGGGAGTTTCCCTTGATCACGGCCACCGGCCTTGAGCTGCGCGCGGGTTCGCGCATCCTGCTCGACGGCGCGACCATCCGCATCCAGTCCGGCGACCGCATCGGCCTCGTCGGCCGCAACGGCGCGGGCAAGACCACCTCGCTGAAGGTCCTCGCGGGCGAGGGCGAGCCGCACGCGGGCGACGTCCGCCGCACCGGCGAACTCGGCTACCTGCCGCAGGACCCGCGCGAAGGTGATCTTTCGGTCACCGCGAAGGACCGCGTGCTTTCCGCGCGCGGCCTCGACAAGCTGATGCGCGACATGGAGAAGGCGCAGGCCTCCATGGCCGAGCTCGTCGACGACGCCGCGCGCGACAAGGCCATCAACCGCTACGCGCGGCTCGAGGAGCGCTTCTCGTCGCTCGGCGGGTACGCCGCGGAGAGCGAAGCCGCGCGGATCTGCTCGAACCTCGGCCTGGCCGACCGGATCCTGGCGCAGACGCTGCAGACGCTGTCCGGCGGGCAACGCCGGCGCGTCGAGCTGGCGCGGATCCTGTTCGCCGCGGCCGAAGCCGGTGCCGGCGGCAAGTCCGAGACGATCCTGCTGCTCGACGAGCCGACCAACCACCTCGACGCCGACTCCATCAACTGGCTGCGCGGGTTCCTCAAGCAGCACGACGGCGGCCTGGTCGTGATCAGCCACGACGTCGAGCTGCTGGCCGACGTGGTCAACAAGGTCTGGTTCCTCGACGCCACCCGCGGCGAGCTCGACCTGTACAACATGGGCTGGCAGCGCTACCTCGACGCGCGCGCGACCGACGAGAAGCGCCGCCGCCGTGAGCGCGCCAACGCCGAGAAGAAGGCGTCGGCGCTGCAGCAGCAGGCCGCGAAGCTCGGCGCGAAGGCGACGAAGGCCGTGGCGGCCAAGAACATGGCCCGCCGCGCCGAGCAGATGCTCTCGGCGCTCGACGAGACCCGGGTGGCCGACAAGGTCGCCCGGATCAAGTTCCCGGAGCCCGCGCCGTGCGGCCGGACCCCGCTCACCGCCGAAGGCCTCTCGAAGTCGTACGGCTCACTGGAAATCTTCACCGGGGTCGATCTCGCGATCGACCGCGGTTCGAAGGTTGTCGTACTCGGGCTGAACGGTGCGGGAAAGACCACTTTGCTCCGGCTCCTCGGCGGAATGGAAACTCCGGACACCGGGGGGATCGTGCCGGGTCACGGAATGCGTTTGGGCTATTACGCACAGGAACACGAAACTCTTGATCATGATGCGTCGGTGTGGGAAAACATCCGACATCTCTCACCGGACACCGGTGCTCAGGAGTTGCGGAACCTGCTCGGCTCGTTCCTCTTCACCGGCGAACAACTCGACCAGCCCGCCGGCACCCTTTCCGGCGGCGAGAAGACCCGGCTCGCGCTTGCCGGCCTGGTCTCCAGTGCTGCCAACGTCTTGCTCCTCGACGAGCCGACGAACAACCTGGACCCGGCCAGCCGTGCCCAGGTCCTGGACGCTTTGCGGAGCTTCGCCGGTGCCGTCGTCCTGGTCACGCACGACCCCGGTGCCGTGGAGGCGCTGGAGCCCGAGCGGGTCATCCTGCTGCCCGACGGGACCGAGGACCACTGGTCGGCGGACTATCTGGAACTTGTCCAGCTTGCGTGACTCTGTGCGTCCATTCGGGTGCAAGATCGTTGCGACCGGGCACTGGAATGGCCCAATGTGATCGCAGTTTCGGTCGTTTTACGTCTGTCGTCTGGCATTCCGGCGCTCAGTGTTCGATCATTGCCCCGGCAGGGGTCAATATGTGGCCCAGAACACTCTCGGCGGGAAGGCGATCGACGTGGCTGATCTCAAGAAAGGCGCGCGGATCACCGGCAACACGCGCGACAAGCTGGCCGCTGACCTGAAGAAGAAATACGAGAAGGGCTCGAGCATCCGGGCGCTCGCGGAGTCGACGGGGCGTTCCTACGGGTTCGTCCACCGCGTGCTGTCGGAGTCCGGGGTCCAGTTGCGGGGGCGCGGCGGGGCCACGCGAGTCAAGAAGAAGTAGTCACGAACTGCTGCGCGGGGGGCGCGCAGTGGAAGCTTCGGCCACACGGAACGCCAGGTGGGCCCCGAGCAGGACCAGCGGGTACACCAGGTAGCCATAGCGGGTGGCCGGGGTGAGCAGGATCAACGCGCCGAGTCCGACGGCGATGCGCAGCAGTGCGCCGGAGCCGTTCGCGGGGGGCCGGCGCACCAGCCAGACGATCATCGCCACGGCCGCGGCGCCGACGAGTGCGAACGCCGCCACCTGGCCCACCGGGCCGGTTTCGGCGATCAGGTGGCCCGGCAGCGGGCTCGCCGCGGGCGATCGCACGGCGCCCATCCCGAGGGGAAAGCGGAAGACGTGCTCCACGAACGCCGCCGGGTCCACGAGGTACACGGGCAGGTGCAGCGCGGCCGTGGTGGCCACCAGCGCTGACCCGAAGCGGCCCACGGCCGGCCAGTCGAGCCCGGTCTTGTGGCGAACCAAGTCCGGGCGCACCAGCACGAACACGGCCAGCACAGCGGCCGCGGGCGCGACGATGAGCTTCGCGCTGACGACCAGCGCGAGCACCAGGCCCGCCCAGGCGGCCCGCCCGGTGGCGGCGAGCGCGCAGGCGAGCACCAGCAGCCCGACGATCGCCAGGTCCGGCCCGGCGACGGCCCAGGTGAGCGCGGTGAGCGGGCAGGCCAGCGCGAGCTGGGCGGCGCCGACCGGGACCTTGGGCCACTTCAGCAGCCTCAGCGTGCCCAGCACGCAGGCGCAGGCGGCCAGGGCGAACATCCAGCGGGCATCGGTGAGGGCGTCGCCCAGCGGAGTGCCGCCGAAGAGTGCGCGTGGCAGCCCGAAGACGGCCATGACCGGGCCGTAAGGGGTGTAGTCGTTGACTTCCGGCGCCCGGCCGAGCGCGGTGACGTCGACGTACGGGGTTCCGTGGTGCAGCAGCAGATCCGCGGACCGCTCGATCACCCAGACCTCGGGCTGTGCGGCCCATGAGAACGGCGTGATCAGCCAGTCCACTCCGGTCAGTCGGCGGATCACCAGAAGCAGCAACGGAAGGATCATTGCCAACAGGGCGACGGCGGCGATCCCGCACCAGCGCGAGCCGAGTGCGCCGCGCGGCGTACGCCCGGTTCGTGCGCACAGCAGCAGCCAGCCGCTGTGGAGCGCGCCGAGGGCGTAGGCGACGGTCGCGAAGTTGCCCCAGACGCGGTAGCCGTAGAACTCGGACTTGAGCGCGGTCGGCAGGGCGAAGGCCAGGCAGGCGAGGTAGAAGCCGAGGTCCCACCGGAGCGGTGCCCGGTCGAGAGTGGCCGCGGGGGCCGTGAAGAGCCGTGCCGCGCGCCGCCATGCGGGCGCCCGGCCCACCTCCGTTCCCACTCGGTCAGGCTACCGAGGGCGCCGGAATCGTCGCGGGCCGCCCGGTTCAGCCGGGTTCCGGCAGGCGGGGGAGCGGGTTCGCGGGGTCTTGAATGAGTCATTCAGGACCTCCCAAGACCTGAATGACTCATTCAAGACGCTGCCGCCGGCCGGGTCGGTCAGCCGAGTTCTCGCAAGCGGGGGAGCAGCTTCGCGGCCGCTTCCGAAGCCGTGACAACGTCGTCACGGCCGGTCGGCATGAGGACCAGCTCGGTGAACCCCGCCTCGACATGACTCCCCGCGAGCCGCACGGCACTGTCCGCATCGGACGGCAGCCGGAACTGCGCCGCACGGCGGATCGTCGCCGGGTCGCGGCCCACCGCCGCGCAGTGCTCGTCCAGTACCCGTGAAAGCCGTTGCAGCTCCGTGATTTCCGTGCCCGGCAGCGCCGCGTTGAGCCACACGTCGGCGTGCTGGGCGACGACGCGCAGGCCGAGCTTCTCGCCGCTGCTGCCCAGCCACAGCGGCGGCTTCGGCTGCCGTGGTTTCGGGTCGCTGCGCGCGCCGGTCAACGTGTAGTGGCGCCCCGGGTAGTCGGTGACCGGCCGGGTCCACAGGAGACTGAGGATTTCGCAGGTCTCGGCCAGTCTTTCGACGCGTTCGACCGGCGATGGCGTCAGCGTGCCCATCATCGCGTCGGTGAACGCGTCGCCGCCGGCGCCGAGGCCGACGTCGAGCCGGCCGCCGGAGAGGTGGTCGACCGTCGCCGCGATCTTCGCGAACGTGCCCGGGTGGCGGTTGGTGGCGCCCGACACCAGACAGCCGATGCGCACGCGCTTCGTCGCCTCGGCCATCGCCGCGAGGAGCGTCCAGCCGTCGAAGACGTCGCCGGTGCGGTCCGGGCCCATCGGGGCCAGGTGGTCGAAGACCCAGCAGCCGTCGAAGCCGGCGTCGTCGGCGATGGCCCAGATCTCGCGCAGCGCCGCGATGCCGAGGTGCTGCTGGGGTGGCTTGAGGCCGATCGTGACCATGATGCTCTCCTGATTATCAGTGTGACAAATCATCAGCAAGACTGACGATCAGCCTAAGTGTAGAGTTCTCCCATGTCCAGCGACCTCGCTGTCACCCGCCGGCTCGGGTACCTGCTCAAGCACGCCCAGCTGCGGCTCGCCGAGCTGGCCGAGCCGCTGTACGCGCCGCTCGGGGTCACCGGCCGGCAACTCGCGCTGCTCACGCTGTTCGGCGACGGCCCGGCGCTGTCGCAGCAGGAGGGCGCCGCGCGTCTCGGCATCGACCGGACGACGATGGTCGCGCTGGTCGACGAGCTGGAGGACAAGGACCTGGTCCGGCGGGAGGTCGCGCCCGGCGACCGCCGCAAGCGCCTCGTGACCCTGACCGGCGAAGGCGAACGGGTTCGCGCGGCGGGCGAGGACGCCACACGGCAGGCCGAGGCGCGGCTGCTGGAGCACCTCGGCGAGGATGACGCGCAACAGCTGCGCGCCGCACTGCACCGCGTTGTTCGCGGGGAGTGAACGGCGGCGGGAAGCAAACGGACGGCGGTGGCGTTGTCCAGGTCATATCCGGAGAAAACCTCAGCTATGGTAGAGGTTTTGACACTGGGGGTTTCCCATGGACAACACCTGGGCGCTGCTGAGCTCGGCGATGCGCGCCAACGACGTCCCGAAAGGGCTGAGCCGCGGCACGCTGAAACGCGTCGCGCGGTTCGCCCGCCCGCACTGGCGGCGGCTGGTCGCCTTCCTCGTGCTGACCGTCATCTCGGCGGTACTGGCCGTGTCGACGCCGGTGCTGGCGGGCAAGGTGGTCGACGCGATCGTCGGCGGCCGTGACCTGAAGCTGGTCATCTGGGTCGCGATCGTCATCGCCCTGCTCGCGGTCGCCGACGCCGGGTTCGGCCTGATCGAGCGCTGGCAGTCCGCGCGCATCGGCGAAGGCATCATCTACGACCTGCGGCGCGCGGTGTTCGAGCACGTGCAGCGGATGCCGATCGCGTTCTTCACGCGCACCCGCACCGGAGCGCTGGTCTCCCGCCTGAACAACGACGTCATCGGCGCCCAGCGGACGTTCACCGCGACGCTGTCCGGCCTGGTCACCAACACGATCCAGCTGGCGCTCTCGCTGGCCGTCATGCTGACGCTGTCGTGGCAGGTCACGCTGCTCGCGCTGGTGCTGCTGCCGATCTTCGTGCTGCCCGCGCGCCGGCTCGGCCGCCGGATGGCCGGGCTGCAGCGCGAAGCCGCGAACCTCAACGCCGGCATGACCACGCAGATGACCGAGCGGTTCTCCGCACCGGGCGCGACCCTGGTGAAGCTCTTCGGCCGTCCAGTCCAGGAAGCGGACGACTTCGGGCTGCGTGCGGGGCGCGTGCGCGACATCGGGGTGCGGACGGCGATGCTGACCCGCTGGTTCATGACGAGCCTGACCCTGGTTTCGGCGCTGGCGCAGGCGCTCGTCTACGGCCTCGGCGGGTACCTCGCGCTGACCGGCAAGCTCGCGCCGGGCACCGTCGTCGCGCTCGCGCTGCTGCTGACCCGGCTCTACGCGCCGCTGACCGCGCTGGCCAACGTCCGCGTCGACGTCATGACGGCGCTGGTGTCCTTCGAGCGGGTCTTCGAGGTCCTCGACCTGAAGCCGATGATCGAGGAGAAGCCGTCCGCGCGTGCGCTGCCCGCTTCTTCTTCCGGTGGTGTCGCCGTCGAGTTCTCGGACGTCCGCTTCGGTTACCCCGCGGCGGATCGGTACTCGCTGGCGTCGCTGGAGGACGTCGCGACGCTCGACCACCGCGGCGGGGACGAGGTGCTGCACGGGATCTCGTTCCGCGCCGAGCCGGGGCAGATGGTCGCCCTGGTCGGGTCTTCGGGTGCGGGGAAGTCGACGATCGCGTCCCTGCTGCCGCGGCTGTACGACGTCGACTCCGGGGCGGTGCGGCTGTCCGATGTGGACGTCCGGGACCTGAGTTTCGCTTCGCTGCGGGAGACCGTCGGCGTCGTGACCCAGGACGGGCACCTCTTCCACGAGACGATCCGCGCGAACCTGGCCTACGCGCGGCCGGGCGTCACGGACGACGAGATCTGGGAGGCGCTGGAGCGCGCGCGGCTCGGTGAGCTGGCGCATTCGCTGCCGGACGGTCTCGACACGACGGTCGGGGAGCGCGGCTACCGCCTCTCCGGCGGCGAGCGTCAGCGGTTGACGATCGCGCGGTTGCTGCTGGCGCAGCCCAAGGTCGTCATCCTGGACGAGGCGACCGCGCACCTGGACTCCGAGTCCGAAGCGGCGGTCGGCGAAGCCCTGACCCACGCGCTGGCCGGCCGCACGGCTTTGGTCATCGCGCACCGCCTCTCGACGGTCCGCGCGGCCGACCAGATCCTGGTCCTGGAGCACGGCGAAATCGTCGAGCGCGGCACGCACGAGGAACTCCTGGCCGCCAACGGCCGCTACGCAACCCTCCACGCAACCCAGTTCGCGGAAGAAGAACCCGCCGTAGCGTGATCAGCCACGTGACTCGCGTGATTGGGCCCGTGACTCGCGTGGGTTTTGGGGGGGCGCGGCGCGGGGGGGGGCGCGCACAACCCGGGACACCCGGCTGGAAGAGGGGGGGTGTGTGGGGGGGGGGGGGGGTTGGCGCGGGTGGGGGGCGCGGGGGGGGGGGGCGCCCGGCGTCGCGCCCGCCCCCCCCCCCCCCCCCCCCCCCCCCCCCCCCCCCCCCACGGCTCTGATCACGTGGGTTACGTGTTCGGGAGGGACTTGTAGAGGGCTTGGACCAGGGCCATTTTGCGGGGGTCGTCGCGGATCAGGGGGCCCAGCTGGTTGAGGGTGTAGCCGAAGGCGATGCCGTTCTCCGGGTCGGCGGCGCCGGTGGAGCCGCCGAGGCCGTCGTGGCCGAAGGCCGTGGGGTTGGGGCCGAAGCCGCGGGCGTCGCTGCCGAGGTAGAAGCCCAGGCCCCACTCGTTCGGCAGGCCGAGCACCGCGTCGACCTCCTTGCCCTGGCTCTCCCGGGCCCGGGCCAGCCCGGCGGGGGACAGCAGCGTCCCGTCGACCAGCCCGCCGTAGATCGTCGCGATCGCGCGGGCCGTGCCGTGGCCGTTCAACGCCGGCATGACGGCGTGGCGGAAGGCCGGTTCGTTCGCGTGGTGGCCCGCCAGCTGAGGATTGGTCAGCGCCGCCTGCGCGACGGGACCGGCCGCGGCGAACGCCGTGGCCAGCGCGTTCGCCATCTCTTCCGTCATGACCGGATCGACCAGGGTCGCGCAGCGGTCCAGGTCGGCGTCCGGGCCCAGCCCGATGGAGAAGTCCGCGCCGAGCGGCCCCGCGACCTGCTCGGCGAAGAACTCGCGGATGCCCTGCCCGGCGATCCGCCGGACGACCTCGCCGACGAGCCAGCCGTACGCCAGCGCGTGGTACCCGCCCGCGGAACCGGGCTCGTACAACGGTTCCTGGGCCGCGTACAGCGACGTCATCAGGTCCCAGTCGTACAGCTCCTCGACCGCCACCGGCCGGTCGATGCCGATCCCGGGCACGCCGGAGCGGTGCGAGAGCAGCCACCGGACCGGGACCTCGCCCTTGCCCGCGGCGGCGAACTCGGGCCAGTACTTCGCGACCGGCGCGTCGACGTCCAGCTCGCCGGCGTCGGCGAGCCGGTGCGCGCAGATCGCGGTCATGCCCTTGGTCGTCGACCAGACGTTGGCGAGGGTGTCCGCCTGCCACGGACGCGCGTGGTCCGGGTCGGCCCAGCCGCCCCACAGGTCCACCACGACTTCGCCGTGGCGGAGGGCCGTGAACGCCGCGCCCAGCTCGCCGCGCTCGCGGAAGTTCGCTTCGAAGGCTTCGCGCACCGGCTCGAACCCGGGAGCGCACTCGCCGTGCACCGTCGCCGTGGCACCGTCCATGGGATCTCCTCAGCTCGTCGTTGAGCACACCGACCAGTCGGTATGGCGACGCTAAAGGGGCCGGGCACGCCCGTCAAGGCGTGCCCGGCCGGTGCTTTTTCACGAAACCGGCACAGTCACGGAAAGAGCTACTTGAGCCGCGGCACGATCGCGCTGTACTTCTCCAGCAGCGCCGCGTTCGCCTCGTCGCCGCCTTCCACATTGGAGCTGCGCCACAGCGGGACGTCGAGACCTTCGGCCGTCCCGCGGTCGTAGACCTGCGCGAGCACGAGATTCCACAGGAACGCGTTGACCACAGTGGACAGCGGCGCGGTGCGCGGCGCGTCCGGCGGGTAGCTCGCGTCGCCGGGGATGACCAGCGAGTCCAGCACGACCGTGCCCTGCTCGACCAGCGTGCTCGACGACCGCCGCGGCGCCGCCGCCACGCACGCCCGCGACGTGATCGCGATGACCGCCGCCCCGCGCTCGCGCGCCTCGATGCACAGCTCGACCGGGTACGGGTTCGACCCGGACGTCGAGAACACCACCAGCACGTCGTCCGGCCCCGGCGCGCGCTCGGCCAGCACCTCGGCGGCCAGTCCGGTGCGCCGCTCGGTCTTCGTGCTGCTCACCGCGCCGTGCAGCGGGAGCAGGTCCGGGTGGTACAGCGGATACACACAGGCCAGGCCGCCGGCCCGGTAGAACGTCTCGGCGACGGCCGCCAGCGAATGCCCGGCGCCTGCGGTATAGACCAGTGCGTCGGCCCGGATCACCCCCAGCACCAGATCCGCCGCTTCGCGCACTGCCTCGGCGTTGGCCTGCTCGACGTCCGCCAGTTGCTTCGCGACGCTGCCCGAGATGTCCGTGGCGCTCACCACACCCACCCTTCCGTAGGGGACCGGGCGCCGAATCTACCGCGAAGATGGTGGTAGGCGGTGGAATAGCCCGGTGGGCGGGCGCGGTTGACCCGGATGCGGGGCCGACAGGAGGACACGGGTGAGCGAAGCGGAACCGGCGGTGTCCGTGTGGCGGGCACGGGGGCGGACCGAAGCGGTCGTGCTCGTGCTGCACGGCGGCGCCGAGCGCGGCACGGGCAGCGTGCCGCCCTGGAAGCTGGCCTTCCTCAGGATGGTCCCGATCGCGCGCGCCCTGCACCGCGCCGGCCGCCGGGACGGCGTGGAGGTGCGGCTGCTGCGCAACCGCCGCTACGGCTGGAACGCCCCCGCCATGGACCCCCTCGACGACGCCCGCTGGGCCCTCGAGCGCATCCGTGCCGACCACCCCGGCCTGCCGGTGGTGCTCGTCGGGCACTCCATGGGTGCCCGGGTGGCGCTGCGCGTGGCCGACGACCCGGCGGTGCGCGGGGTCTGCGCGCTGGCGCCGTGGACGCCGCGGGGCGAGCCGGTGGACGCCGTCGCCGGGCGTTCGGTGCTCATCGTGCACGGCACCCGCGACCGGATGACCAGCCCGGTGGAGTCGCACGCCTTCGCCGAACGCGCCGAGGGCGTCGCCGCCCGCGTCGCCCGGTTCGAGATCGCCAACGAGGGGCACGCGATGCTCCGCCGGTCGTCCGTGTGGACCCGGCTGACGATTGCTTTCACACTGGAAGTGCTCGCCGGGGACCCCGCCGACGAGTTGCGCGGCGCGTGGGCCGCGCCGGGGCCCGAGCGGCTCCGAATACCGGTGTGAGACCACCCCCGAACAGGGCATACAGCGAAACGCGCCGCGGGGGTGCGGCGACTACGATCGTTCACCGGCGCACCAGGCCGGCGGAGGGAGAACCGTGACCACCTCGAGTGTTGACCGCGCTCAGACCAGCCCCGACGAGTCCCGCTGGCCGGGCTTGGCCAGCCCGCCGCACTCCCCGCTGCGCGCGCGGATCGCCGCCACGCTGTTCCGCCGCGCGGTCCGCCCGCTCGACGTGCGGGTGACGTTCCCCGACGGCACCGTGCTCGGCGCCGGCGGCCCGGAATCACCCGAAATGCGTATTCTGCGTCCGGAGTCCTTCTTCCACCGCCTCGGTGCCGACGCCAAGATCGGCTTCGGCGAGTCCTACATGGCCGGTGACTGGACCGCGTCCGACCTGGCCGAGGTGCTGACGCCGTTCGCGGAGCGGATGGCCACCCTCGTGCCGCCGGTGCTGCAGAAGTTCCGGAAGATCGCCGAGCGCACCCAGCCGCCGTCCGAGGAGAACAGCCTCGAGGGCGCGCGGGCCAACATCCACCGGCACTACGACCTGTCCAACGACCTGTTCGGCGCCTTCCTCGACGAGTCGATGATGTACTCCTCGGCGCTGTTCGGCCCCGGCGAGGACCTCACCGCCGCCCAGCACCGCAAGATCGACAGCGTGCTGGACTACGCCGGCGTCCGCGCGGGCAGCGAGGTGCTCGAAATTGGCACCGGATGGGGTGAACTCGCCATCCGCGCCGCGGCCCGCGGCGCCCAGGTGACGTCGCTGACCATCTCGGAGGAGCAGCGGGCGCTGGCCACCGAGCGGATCGCCGCGGCCGGGTTCTCCGACCGCGTCGAAGTGAAGCTGTGCGACTACCGCGAGTCGAGCGGCCAGTACGACGCCGTGGTCAGCGTCGAGATGATCGAGGCCGTCGGCGCGTCCTACTGGCCGACGTTCTACGCCACGATCGGCGAGCGGCTGCGCCCCGGCGGGCGGTTCGGCCTGCAGGCCATCACCATGGACCACGACCGGATGCTGGCGGCCTCGCGCGCCTACACCTGGATCCACAAGTACATCTTCCCCGGCGGCATCATCCCGTCGGTCCGCTCGATCGAGGACGGCCTGGTCGCGAACACCCGGCTCAAGCTGGCCGGGATGCGCGAGTTCGGCCAGGACTACGCGAGCACGCTACGGTTGTGGCGCGAACGGTTCCTGCACCGCTGGACCGACATCGCCGGGTTCGGGTTCGACGACGTCTTCCGCCGGATGTGGGAGTTCTACCTGGCCTATTCCGAGGCCGGGTTCCGCTCCGGGTACCTCAAGGTCCACCAGTTCGGCTACGAGGCGACCGGCAAGTAACCGCCGGCGGCCAACCCCTACCCGGTGCCGCACGTCCTCCTTTCGAGGACGTGCGGTCTACTGACGACGACACGTTTGTCCGGATCGGGATTGGGTGATGGTGATGACGTACCGTGGCGACGACGGCGGGCGCCGGATGCCGCCGCCCGGCGGGCGCTCCCGCGACCACCAGCGCGCGCAGATGATGCCGCTGCCCGGGCGCGGCCAGAGCCCGTACGACGAGCGCACCCGCCCGATGGGCACCCGCGAGGACGAGCGGCAGTACGCGCCGCCCCCGTCGCGCCAGGACCCGCCCCGGCGGCCGGTGGACGACGACTACCCGCCGTCCCGGCCGCCGCGCCGGCGTCGCTGGAGCTTCGGCAAGATCCTGCTGACGCTGGCGCTGGTGTTCGTCGTCTTCCTCGCCGGCATCTGGGTCTACCTGGAGTTCTCCATCAAGCGCGTCGACGCGCTCACCGACTACTCGGGGCGCCCGGTCGCCGCGTCCGGCACCAACTGGCTGATCGTCGGTTCGGACAGCCGCGAGGGGCTCACCGCCGCGGACGAGGAGCGCCTGGCCACCGGCGACGTCGCGGCGGCCGGCGGCGGGCAGCGCACCGACACGATCATGGTCGCGCACATCCCGGACAACTCCACGAAGCCGACGCTGCTGTCGCTGCCGCGCGACTCGCAGGTGGCGATTCCCGGTCACGGCAAGAACAAGATCAACGCGGCGTTCTCCCTCGGCGGGCCGAAGCTGCTCGCGCAGACCGTCGAAGGTGCCACCGGCCTGCACATCGACCACTACGCGGAGATCGGCTTCGGCGGGTTCGCCAAGATCGTCGACGCGATCGGCGGGGTCGACATGTGCATCGACAAGGACATGAACGACACGGTGACCGGGATCAGCATCAAGGCGGGCTGCCCCCAGACGCTCGACGGCCGGTCGGCACTGGGCTTCGTCCGGATGCGGCACAGCGACGCGACGCCGCGCTCGGACCTCGACCGCATCGCCAACCAGCGCAAGTTCATCGGCGCGCTGGTCAGCCAGATCGCGAGCCCCGGCACGCTGCTCAACCCGTTCCACTTCTTCCCGCTGCTGGGCTCCGGGCCGGACGCGCTGACCCTGGACTCGGGCGACCACGTGCACAACCTGGTGGGCCTGGCGCTGGCGATGCGCGGCATCTCCTCGGGCGGCGTGGTGACGACGACGGTCCCGGTGACCAGCGGGTCGGCGGAGAACTGGGACAAGACCAAGTCGAAGCAGATGTTCGACGCGCTCAAGAACGACACGGAGATCCCGGACAGCGTCATCGTCAATTAATTCGGGAGCGCCGCAGGGCTCGGCCGGGGCACCATGGAACCCATGGAGACCCCGGCCGAGACTTTTGCCCGTGACGAGTTTTCGCTGACCCGCTGGACGTTCGCCGACGCCGGCGCGGTCCGGGCAGCGGTTTCGGGGTCCGGCGCGCACCTGGCCGATTGGGTGCCCTGGGCCGCGGGCGGCTACACGGACGAGGATGCCGCGGCCTTCCTGCGCTTGACGCGGGAAAACTGGGAGACCGGCCGGGCGTACGAGTGGGCGATCCGGGTGGACGGCTCACTCGTGGGTGCCGTCGGCGTGATGACCCGCGACGGCGGCGTCGAGATCGGCTACTGGCTCGCGCGGGCCTTCACCGGCCGCGGCCTGGTCACCCGTGCGGTGACGCTGGCGGTCGACGACGCCTTCCGCCGTGGCGCGGAGTACGTCGAGATCCGGCACGACGAGGCGAACGTCCGAAGTGGAGCCGTTCCGGCGCGGCTCGGGTTTTCGATGGTGCGCAAAGAATCCGAGGACTCCGGCGACCTTCCCCCGATGTGTGCCGGCGTCAAGCAGGTGTGGCGGAAGGAGCGGCCGTGAAGGAGACTTACGCCGAAGACGGCTTCACCCTGACCCGCTGGGCGTTCGCCGACGCTCCGGAGCTCACCGCGACGGTCGCCGGGTCCCTCGACCACATCGGGGCCTGGATGATCTGGGCGGCCGACGGCTACACCGCCGAGGACAGCGCCGAGTTCCTCGAGCGCTCGCGGAAGAACTGGGAGACCGGGGAAACGCACGACTTCGCCATCCGCGTCGGCGGCTCGATCGCGGGTGCCGTCGGCATCATGGCGCGGGACGGCGGGGTCGAGATCGGCTACTGGCTCGCGCGGGAACACACCGGCCACGGCCTGATCACCCGCGCGGTGCGGCTGCTGACGGCGGAGGCGTTCCGGCTCGGTGCCGGCTACGTCGAGATCAAGCACGACGAGCGGAACGTCCGAAGTGGAGCGGTGCCCGCGCGCCTCGGTTTCACGAAGGTGCGCGAGGAACCGGTCGAACAGCCACTCGCCCCGGCCTGCGCCGGGACTAACCACGTGTGGCGGAAGGAGAAGCCGTGATGCAGACGCTGGCTTTCCCGCGCGGAGCCGAGCCGAGCCACCGGTGGTTGTGCGAGCGGCGTGACTTCACGAACCGGGCCGGGAAACGCGGGAACCGCGCGGACGCGCACGAGTACGCGATCCGGTGGCACGGCGGCGGGCGGCGCCGGCGTGACCGCCCGCGAGGGTGGCCGGCGGCCGGCGTGCGCCGGCCGCCGGGTTGGCCGCCCCGCGGGTGGCGCCGCTGACCGCGGCGCCGCCCGGCGGGTCAGGAAACCTTGTTCCGCTCCCGCAGCACCTTGAGCGCCTGGTCGGCGTGGACCGTGAAGTTCAGCTCGCTCTTGATCTTCTCGAGGATCTTCCGGTCCTCGCCGATCACGAACGTCGCGCGCTTGGCGTGCAGCGGCAGCAGCTTCCGCCAGACGCCGAACTGCTTGGCGACCTCACCCTCCACATCGGACAGCAGGGGGTAGTCGAAGCCGTTGGCCTCGGAGAACTGCCGCTGCTTGGTGACGCCGTCCGGGCTGATGCCGATGCGGTGCGCGCCGAGCTCGGCGAACTCGGCGGCCAGGTCGCGGAAGTGGCAGCTCTCGGCCGTGCAGCCGCCGGTCATCGCGGCGGGGTAGAAGAACAGCACCACCGGGCCGGTGGCCAGGAAGTCCGACAGCGTGCGGTCGGCGCCCTGGTCGTCGGGCAGCGTGAAATCGGGGGCGAGGTCTCCGGCGTCCATGGAGGTCCCTTCTCGTCGGCGGCAGAACCCATCCTGCCGGGTCTTCGGAGCCACCGCGGAACCGGCTTGGTCTTTCCCCGCGCGCCCGGTCAGCCCGCGGGGTGGCGGGCGATGAGCTCGTCGACCTCGTCACCGGTGGCCGAGTCCGTCACGAACGGGCCCCGGGCCGCCAGCACGCCCAGCTGACGCAGCCGTGCCGCCTGCTCGTGCGTCCGGACGCCTTCCGCGCCCACCCGGAGCTTCAGCTCCCGGGCCCGGGTGACCAGCTGCGTCAGGTGCCGCAGCGCCGGCTCCGGCGGTGAGTCGGAGTCCAGCGCGTCGATCACCGCGCCCGAGAGGATCACGTGGTGGACCGGCAGCCGGCGCTGGGGGATCAGCTCCAGGTCCGCCGAGCCCGTGATGGTCAGCACCAGCTGCGTCCCCAGGTCGGACAGCACGGCGAACGAGTCCAGGACCTCGCCGCGCGGGTCGAGGACCGAGTCGCGGTCGGTGCACAGGCGCAGCGCGTTGGCTGGCAGCTCGTGCTTGTCCAGCTGCTCCTTGACCAGCATCACCAGGTCCGGGTCGCTCGCCAGCCTCGTCGGCAGCTGGACGCACACGTCCGGCGCCGCCGCCCCGAAGCGCGACCGCCAGCGGGCCGTCGCCGCCAGGGACTCGGCCAGGAGCCAGCGGCCCAGCGGCACCGTCATGCCCGTGGTCTGGGCCAGCGGGTAGAACTCGTCCGAGCCGAGCTCGCCCTTCTCCGGGTGGTTCCAGCGCAGGCCCGCGTTGACCGCGGCGAGGCGGTCGGGGTCGGCGAGCTTCACCGTCGGCTGGTAGACGAGCGAGAACTCGCCGTTCTCCAGCGCCCCGGCGATCACCGCGCCCAGCTGGTAGCGGCCGCGGTCGCGGGCGTCCAGCTCGGGGTCGAACAGCATCCACTGCGCCTTGCCGGCCTCCTTGGCGCGGTGCAGCGCGATCTCCGCCGCCCGCAGCAGCTCCGCCGCGCCACCCTCGACCGCCGCGCGCACCACGATGCCCGCGCTCGCGCTCACGCCGATGCCGTGCCCGCCCAGGTAGATCGGCTCATTGAGGTCCTCCAGCGCGCGTTCGACGAGGTCGACGACCTCGGTGGCGGCGAGCTCGCCCCGCAGCAGCACCGCGAAGCCGTCACCGGACAGCCGGGCGACGAACCCGTCGTGGTGGCCGGTGAACACCGCCGACAGCTTGCCCGCGACCCCGCGCAGCACCTGGTCGCCGACGCCGGCGCCGAGGCCGTCGTTGACCACCTTGAAGCCGTCGACGTCGAGGTAGATCAGCGCGATGTCGTCGCGCGCGCCGGCGCCGAGCGCCGCTTCGAGCTTCGTGGTGAACGACGACGCGTTGGGCAGCCCGGTCAGCGGGTCGTGCACGTTCTGGTGCAGCAGCCGTTCCTGGAGCAGGTGCAGCTCGTTCGCGTCGGACACCATCAGCACCGGGTAGATCGAGCCCGGCCGGTCGCCGGGCAGCCGGGCGAGGGTCACGTCGGTCCAGAGCTGCCCGTCCTCGGTGTGGTCGAGCAGCATCCGCTCCTGGTAGCGCTCACGTCCGCCGCGCACCTGCTCGAGCCCCGCCTTGAGCCGCGAGACGTCGTGGTCGGTCGAGCCGAGGTCGGTGAGGTGGCGGCCGCGCAGCCGGTTCGGCGAGCAGCCGAGCAGCTGGCCGAGCGCGAGGTTGGCCTCCACGATCTCGCCGTCCGGGTCGGCCAGCGCGATCCCCATCGGCGACGCGGCGTAGAGCGCCGTGAACCGGTGCAGGGCGCCACCGTGACCGGAGCCGGCGTGGTCGACCGCGTCGTGCGCGATCTCCAGCAGCAGCGGCTCCAGCTCTTCCAGGGGAAGTGTTACTCCTTTGGTGTCGGCCAACGTCGCCGCCCACCGGCGCGCCACGTCCAGCAGTCCTGGCGCGGCACCGGACTCAGGCACACTCCACCTCTTCACGCGCAAGTCAGGCCAGTTCAGCCGTGGTGCGAGGGATCATGAAGCCACACCGGGTACCCCTCGCCCGCGACCGATGCCACGCCATCACGTGCGTCACGGGGTGTCTACCGGCTGAACGAGTGAACGAATCTCCACAAGCGGTAACTTTTTGTCACACGGTGTATGCAGTGGTGGACAGTGTTGGTCGGCGGCAGGGGTCAGCGAGGGGTGAGACGCACCGGAAGGCCGTCGGCGGGCACCGGCAGGGACACGTAATCCCACTTCGCGGTGTAACTCTCCGGAACCGACCAGCGGTGGGCCCGCAGCATTTCGTGCATCAGCAACTTCACCTCGAGACCGCCGAAGTGGAGTCCGATGCACTTGTGCGCGCCGCCGCCGAAGGGCATCCACGCCATCCGGTGGGACTTGTCCTCGCGGCGCGGCTCGGCGAACCGCTCGGGGTCGAACTCGAAGGGGTTCGTCCAGCACTCCGGCGAGAAGTGGTTCACCGTGGGCGAGACGCCGCACAGCGTCCCCGCGGGGATGTAGTGGCCGAGCACCTCGGTGTCCTTGACGGTCTGCCGGGTCAGCGACGGCACCGGCGCGACGAGCCGCAGCGCCTCCTTCATGACGAGGTCGAGGGTTTCGAGCTTGTCGATGGCGTCGATGTCGAGGATGTCGTCGCCGAGGGCGAGGGACTCCTCGCGGGCGCGTTCCTGCCACTCGGGGTGCTTGGCGAGGTAGTACGCCATGGCGCTGCTGGTGATGGTCGTCGTGTCGTGCGCGGCCATCATCAGGAAGATCATGTGGTTGACGATGTCGGTGTCGGTGAACCGGTCGCCGTCCTCGGTGGTGGCGTGGCAGAGCGCGGTGAACAGGTCGTCGCCGTCCGAAGTCCGCTTCGCGGGCAGGGTTTCGCTGAAGTAGCGCTCGAGGACCTTCCGGCCGTGCAGCCCGGCCGACCAGCGCCCGCCGGGCACCGGGAAGCGCATCAGCGCGGTGCCGGCGCGCACGGAGCTGACGAACGCGCGGTTGATCCGGTGGGCGTCGGCGCCGCTGCGCATGCCCATGAACACGCGCGTCGCGACGTCGAGGGTCAGCTGCTTGAGCGCCCAGTACAGCCGCGGGCGCTCGGTCGATCCCCAGCTCGCGACGCCTTCGCGCAGCGCCGGGCCCATCTCGCCGACGTAGCCGATGAGCCGCTGCCGGGTGAACGCCTCCTGCATGATCCGGCGGTGCAGGTGGTGCTCGCCGAAGTCCATCAGCATCAGGCCGCGCTCGAAGAACTTCTCGATGAAGAACTTCCAGCCTTCCTGCGAGAACGCCTTGTCCTTGTTGACGAGCGCGATCTGCGTCGCCTCCGGCCCGGACAGCGCGACGATCCGCCTGCCGAAGCCGCCGGTCCACGACACGGGGCCGTAGAGCTCGTAGCGGCGCAGGCCGAACGCGGGGCCGAAGCGCATCATCTCGAGCATGTGCCCGACGACCGGCGGGCCCTCGTCGCCGAGGACGGGCTTGAGGCCGCTGCCGGCGGGCGGCGTCGCGAGCTCCTTGACCGGCCAGCGCGACTGCAGCCAGCGTTCGTCGACGCGGTGGGGGAGGCGGAGCGAGGTCAGGGGCGGCACGCGTTCGCGCAGTGCTTCGGCAGCTCGGCTCACGGTGCCCGGCAAAGTGACCATCTCCCCGCTGAGATCGGCGACACCTCCACGATGCACCCTTGTTGACGATGTGACAACAGGTTGGGGTGTCCTCTTTTCGGGTGGCTTCTCAGTGAGCCGCCGCGCGGCGGTGGTCGCTCGGGTTCGCGCCCCGGACCCGCTTGAACGCGGCGCTGAACCCGAAGGCGTCGGAGTACCCGACGGTGCGGGCGACTTCCGCGATGGTCTTGTCTTCTCGCTCGGCCAGCAGGTCGGCCGCGAGCGCCATCCGACGGTGGGTCAGGTAGGTCAGCGGCGGGGGGGGGGGGGGGGGGGGGGGGCGGCGGGGCCCCACGGCGGCCCCGGCGCCCCCGCCGCCGGGCGCCCCCCCCCCCGCCCCCCCGCCCCCCCCCCCCCGCGGCGGGGGGGGCGCC
>NZ_JAPZLD010000033.1:0-134635 GCF_030182635.1 Amycolatopsis ponsaeliensis | reverse complement strand
CCTCGCTGGTGTTGGTGTCCTGGCTCTCTCCTTTGGGGGCTGGTGTTGTGTTTGATAAATTGTATATAGCCGCCTCCCCCCCCCCCCCCCCCCGGTGGTGGACGGCGGATCAGGGCATTCCGGGCCGGCGCCCGTCCGGCACGCTCTACGATCACCCGCGGAGGTGGGCGTGGAGCCGTTGGGGCGGGGTGAACCGGCGCAGGTCGGGCGGTATCGGCTGCTCGCCGCCGTCGGGGAAGGCGGGATGGGCCGCGTGCTGCTCGGGGTCGCCCCCGATGGACGGCTCGCCGCCGTCAAGCGGGTGCACCGGGGGTTCGCGCACGATCCCGGATTCCGCGAACGGTTCCGGCGGGAGGTCGAGGTCTCGCGGCTCGTCTCCGGTGCCTACACCGCCGCCGTCATGGACGCCGATCCGCAAGCCGAAACGCCGTGGCTCGCCTCCGTGTTCGTCGCCGGGCCCTCGCTGCAGGAAGCCGTCGACGCGACCGGGCCGCTGCCGCCGGCCACTGTCCGGCACCTCGCCGCCGGGCTGGCGTCCGCCCTGACCGGCATCCACCGGGCCGGGCTCGTGCACCGGGACCTCAAGCCCGCCAACGTCCTGCTCGCCGACGACGGCCCGCGGGTCATCGACTTCGGCATCGCCCGCGCCGCCGAGGGCGGCACCGACCTCACCCACACCGGCGTCATCCTCGGCTCGCCCGCGTTCATGTCGCCGGAGCAGGCCGAAGGGCGGCCGCTGACCCCGGCGAGCGACGTCTTCTCCCTCGGCGCCCTGCTGGTGCTGGCCGCCACCGGGCACAGCCCCTTCGCCGGGACCTCGGGCCCGCAGTCGCTCTACAACGTCGTCCACACGCACCCGGACCTGCGCTTCCTGGCGCCGGAGGTCCGCGCCGTCGCCGAGCCGTGCCTCGCCAAGGACCCCGCGCGCCGGCCGACGCCCGCCCAGGTCCTGGAGCTGCTCGGTCCGCTGCCCCCGGTCCAGCGTCCGTGGCCGCCTGCCGTGCACGCGCTGATCGCGAGGCGACAGGCCGAGGTCACGGCCGTCCTGACCAAAAAGCCCGCGCGACGAGGCCGCCGGATCGCGCTCACCGCCACCGCGGCCGCCGTCGTCGTGGGCGCCACGATCACCGCGGTCACCCTCACCGACGGCGACGACGGTGCGACCGCCGCCCCGGCGAGCACCACCGCCCCGCCGGCCACGACGAAGCCCGCGCCGAACCCGGACCCGCTCGGCCCGGACAAGCTGCGCGGCGCCGACCTCTGCCAGGTGCTGCCGTCGGTGCCCGGGACCGGGAAGCTCACCCCGCGGATCGATGTGCACTTCTTCGAGTGCGTCTACGAGACGCCGCAGGGCCAGTGGCTGGACCTGACCGTCGGCGGCCCGGTGACCGCCAAGGGCACGGTCTCCGCCGAGCTCGACGGCCTCCCGCTGACCATCGACGACAAAGAGGGCGGCTGCACCGCGTCCGTGCCGATCGTGGACCGGCCGGACGCGACGATCGGCGTCGAAGCCAGCCAGTCGGCCAAGCCGTTCGCCAAGCCGTGCGACTCGGCGAAGGCCGCGCTCACCGAAGCCGTGAAACGCCTCCGCGCGGGCTCGCCCACCGCGCCGGGAGGACTCGCGCCCGTGGACCCGTGCGGCTTGGTCGACACTGCCACCGCGCAGCGGATCGTCGGCCCGGTCACCAAGGTCGAGCCCCGTGGGCTGCACGAATGCCACTGGCAGGTCGGCGGCGAGGTCGTCGTGTCGCTCGAGCGCGGCACCCGGCCGGTGCAGTCCAAGGACTCGTACTACGACTCGGCCGGGACCGTCGACCTCGGCGGGGTCACCGCGTACTTCACCACCAAACGGTCCAATCCCGCGTCCGGGTTCTGCAGCCTGACCTGGCAGCACCGCCCGCTCGAAGAAGACTTCTCGGAGAACGTCGTCGTCGACTACCGCACCTCCGCCAGCACGCTGCCCGACGACGAAATCTGCCGCCAGGCGCAGGACTTCGCCAAGGCGGTCCGGCCCGGATTGCCGAAGCCGTGAAGCCCCTGGAAGCCGGCGACGCCCGGCACGCGGGGAAGTACCGTCTGGTCGCCGCGCTCGGCGAGGGCGGGATGGGCCGCGTCCTGCTCGGCGTCGCGCCGGACGGCCGGCTCGTCGCGCTCAAGCAGGTCCACCCGGAGTTCGCGCACAACGCCCGCTTCCGGACCCGGTTCCGGCAGGAAGTCCAGGCGTCGCAACGGGTTTCGGGAGCGTTCACCGCCGCGGTGATGGACGCCGACCCGGACGCCGAAACCCCTTGGCTGGCTTCGGTGTTCGTCACCGGGCCGTCGCTCAAGGAGGCCGTCGAAGCCACCGGGCCGCTGCCGGTCGACGCGGTGCGCCGGCTCGCCGTCGGGCTCGCGACCGCGTTGATCGAGATCCACCGCGTCGGCCTGATCCACCGCGATCTCAAGCCCGGCAACGTGCTGCTGACCGGCGACGGCCCGCGGGTGATCGACTTCGGGATCGCGCGCGCCACCGAGGGCGGCCCGGATCTCACCGGCACCGGCGGCATCGTCGGCTCCCCCGCGTTCATGTCGCCCGAGCAGGCCGAAAGCCGCCCGCTGACGCCGGCGAGCGACGTCTTCTCCCTCGGCGGCCTGCTGGTGATGGCGGCGACCGGGCATCCCCCGTTCCCCGGCTCGACCACCGCGCAGCTGCTCTACGACGTCGTCCACGCCACCCCCGACCTGACGGCCGTGCCGCCCGAAATCCGCGCGCTCGTCGAGCCGTGCCTGGCCAAGGACCCGGCGCGGCGCCCGACGCCGCAGCGGATCCTCGACTTCCTCGGCCCGGTCCCGCCCGGCACCCGGCCGTGGCCGCCGGCGGTGCACGACCTGATCGCTACCCAGGACGCGGCCGTCCGCGCCGCGCTGTCCTGGCCCGTCCCTCCCCCGCCTCCCGCACCGCCGAAACGCCGTCGCTGGCTGCCGGTCGTCACCGCGCTGGCCGCCGTCTGCGCGCTCGCCGCGGGCAGCCTGATCGCCCTGGCGGTGGCCAAGGCGGACGCGGACCCGCCGTCGGCCGGCGCGAACCTGGACCCGACGAGCCTGGACACCCTCCGCCGCGCCGATCCATGCCGGGTCCTCGACGACGTCACCGTGCCGGACGCGGGCAAGCTGCGGGCCGAACGGGGCTCCGGCTACCTCGACCGCTGCACTTACGAGTCCCGCTCGGGCGGGACGATCTCGGTCAAGCTAGGCGACCAGATCTACGTCGAGGGCGGCCGCCCCACCGAAGACCTGAACGGCAGGCAGGTGCTGTTCACCGAGATCAGCGGCAGCACCTGCGACGCGAGCGTCCAGGTGCCCGCCCAGCCGGATCTCGGCGTGACCGCGCTCGCCGAGACGTGCGCCCTGGCGAAGGCCACGCTCGGCAAGGTCCTGGACCGGCTCCACGGCGGTGGCAACGGCTACACCCTGGCGCCCGGGACGCTCCTCGCACTGGACCCGTGCGCCGTGCTCGACCGGACCGCGATCGCGCGGGCGGTCGGGCCGGTCCGCGAGACCAAGCTGAACCGCCTGCGCGAGTGCAAGTGGACCGCCACGACGTCCCTGCAGCTGACCTTCGACGAGACGCCGACCGGGGTGCCGGACACCGGCATCCCGGTCGACCTCGGCGGGGTGACCGGCACCCGCCACGAAACCGGCGACAGCTGCACGCTGACGTGGAACCACCGCCCGCTCGACGCGAGGGAATCCGAGCACGTCCGGATCTTCGCCGCGAAAACCGAAGGGGCCTGCGACGCGACGGTCGAATTAGGGAGAGCTCTGGTGAAGGCGCTTCCCCGCTAGCTCAGACGCGCAACCCGCGGCGCAGGGCGTCGACCTCGTCGGCGAACATCCGGCGGGAGATCGCCGCCGTCTCCACCATCCCCGAGCCGTGGAACGTGCCCGGGTAGTGCCGCAGCTCGGTCGCCACGCCCGCGTGCGCGAGGCGTTGCGCGTACTGGATTCCCTCGTCCCGCAACGGGTCGAACTGGCACGTCGTGACGAACGCGGGCGGCAACCCGGCCAGGTCCGCGGCCCGGGCCGGCGCGGCGTACGGCGAGACGTCGTCGCCGCCGGGCTCCGCGCCGAGGTAGCTGGTCCAGCTGAACACCGCGTTCGGCTGGTTCCACAACGGGGTGTCGGTGTACGCGCGCATCGACGGCGTCTCCAGGCGGTCGTCCAGCTCCGGGATCCCGAGGTACTGGAAGCAGAGCGCGGGACCGCCGCGGTCGCGGGCCAGCAGCGCCACCGCCGCCGAGAGGCCGCCGCCCGCGCTTTCGCCGCCGACCGCGAGCCGGGCCGGGTCGATGCCGAGCTCCGCCGCCTTGGCCTCGACCCATTGCAGGGACGCGTAGCAGTCCTCGACCGGCGCCGGGAACGGGTGCTCGGGCGCCAGCCGGTAGTCCACCGACACGATCACGATGCCGAGCTCGTCGACCAGCCGGAGCAGCGACGTGTGGAACATGTCCAGGTCGCCGAGGACGAACCCGCCGCCGTGGATGTAGAGCAGGCCGGGCACCGCGCCGGTGCGGTTCGCCGGGGAGTAGACGCGCACCGGGACCTCCGGCGCGTCCGACGGCCCGGGCACGGTCGTGTCGCGGACGTCGATCGGGTTCGCCGGTTCGTAGGCCGGCAGGACCTCGCCCAGCTGCCCCATCGCGGAGCGCGCGGCGACCAGGGCGTCGTAGCCGGTCAGGGTCACGGCCGGGAGCATGTCCAGCCAGGGCAGCAGCTCGGGATCGATCGCGTAGGTCATGGTCCGATCTTCGGCCGCCGGACGCTCCCCGGCCACCGCCACGCGGCGGGCGTTGCCGCGCCGGAGGTCGCCATCCGGCGGCGGGCGCGCCTATCGTGGCGGCATGAAGGGGCTGCTGCTGCGGCTGTCCGGGCTCGACGCCGACGCCGAGAACGCCGTGCGGGTGATCGGGTTCTTCGACCGCCTGATCACCGGGCGCGCCGGCCTGGACGCGCTGGTCCGCAGCACGGCCGAGCTAGCCGGCTGCCGGGTCGGCGTGCACGCGCCCGGCCAGGGGCTGTCGCTGCGCGCGGAACCGGGAGAGGACGTCATGACACCCGGGACGGCGCCCGCGCGAGCGGCCGTCCGCCGGCTCGAGGGCGGCGTCGAGGTGTGGGTGGCCCGCGGCGGCGCACCACTCCCGCTCGACGACATGCTGCTGGAAAGGTTCGCGATCGCCACGGCGATCCTGCTGGAGCAGAGCGGCGTGCCCCGCCCCGAGCTCGGCGATCCCGCGCTGGTCGAGCTGGTGCTGTCCGAGCATGCCGGCACGGCCGAGCGGTCGCGGGCCCTGCACCTGCTGGGGATCGCCCCGGCGGCCCGGCTGCGCGTGCTGGCGGGCACGGGCGTCGACGGGCTCGCGGGGCGGTCGGCCCAGCTGGGCGGGGTGCGCGCGATCTTCGTCGACACCGTGCCCGCACTGCCGGACGGCGGCCGGGCGGGCATCGGCCCGGAGCTGCCGGCCATCGACGCGGCCCGTTCCTGGTCCGCCGCCCGGACGGCGCTGCGCTTCACCGCGGGCGCCGAGCCGGTGGTGTGGTGGGAACGGCTCGGCAGCCTCACCGCGTTGGCCGGCCGGCTCGACGGGCCGGACCTCGCCGAGCTGCCGGACATCCGCGCACTGGACCGGCTCGCGTCCGAAGCCCATGGTGACGACACGCTGGCGGCGCTCGACGCGCTGTGCGCGACGGGCTCGGCCCGCAAGGCCGCGGCGGTGCTGCACCGCCACCACAGCACGATGCCGGCCCGCCTGGCCCGAGCGGAAGCGGTCCTCGGCTTCGAGGTCGACTCCCCCGCGGGCCGGTTCCGGCTGCATCTCGCGCTGATGTTGAGGAGACTGCGGGACAACAACGGACTCGGCTGACCCGGCCGCAAAAGAACGGCCGGATCCACCCCGCGGCAGGCCACCTGGAACGGGCGAAACGCACCCGAGGCCGGGTTCCAGCGCGCCCGCCGGGAGCCTGCGAACCCAGCCGACCGGGCGCAAAGGACTGCCAAGCCCTGCGGCAAGCCGCCCGGACCGGGCGAAACGCACCCGCAGAACGGTTCCGGCCGCACCTCGAACTCATCCCGCGAAGGCCGCCGCCCGACTCAGCCGACCGTCCTCAGTGGACGCTTCAGCAGATCCTCCGCCGCCGCCGGCCACTCGGGGTGGCCGAAGACGAACCCCGCGTCGAGCAGCCGGCCCGGTACCACGCGGCGGCTCTTCAGCAGCAGCTCCGTGTCGCTGCGCAGCGCGAACGCCCCGAGCTCCGCCATCCACCTCGTCGCCGGCAGCCCGAACGGCACACCCGCCGCCGCGCGCAGGGCACGCAAGAAGTCCTTGTACGGCAACGGCTCCGGGGCCGCCAGGTTCACCGGCCCGCTCAGGTCGTCGCGCCCGACGAGGAAGTCGATCGCCCGGATCAGGTCGTCCTCGTGGATCCAGGACAGGTACTGCGCCCCGCCCGCGACCGGGCCGCCCAGGCCCAGCCGGGTGAGCCGCAGCAGCATCGCGAACGCGCCGCCGGGCTCCGGGCTCATCACCATCGCCGTCCGCAGCGCCACCTTGCGGGTGCGCGGGGTGGCCGCCACCTCCTGCTCGCGCTCCCACGCCCGGGCGAGGTCGACGCTGTAGGCCCAGTAGGCGGGCACGTCCGGCTCGCCGCCGCCGAGGACGCCGGTGGTTTCGTCGTTCGGGGCGTCGTACCGGTGCGCGTAGATCGTCGCCGTGCTCATCTGCAGCCAGACGCGCGGCGGCCGCGCGGCGTGCTCGATCGCGCCCCCGACGACCCGCGCCGAATCGATGCGCGAGTTCCACATCTCCCGCAGGTTCGCCCGGGTGTACCGGCAGTTCACCGACCGGCCGGCCAGGTTGAGCACGACGTCGCTGCCGTCGACCTCCGCCGTCCACGGCCCCGCGGCCCGCCCGTCCCAGCGGACGTGGCGCACCCCCGGTTCCGCCGGTGCGTCACGTCGGGTGAGCACGACGACCTCGTCCCCGCGTTCGACCAGCCTGCGGCTCAGTACCCGCCCCAGGTGCCCGGTGCCACCGGGTATCACGACCTTCACGAAGTTCCCCCTTCACGGTCCGCCGGAACCCACGGTACCGAAAGAGTTGAACGTGTTCAAATATCTGTGACACCGGCCATGAGGTCGAGGAGCGTCCGCAGCGCGCGGCTCGGCGGCTTCGCGCCCGACGTGACGACGTTGAGCGGCCAGTCCAGGCCGGCGCCGGCCAGCGGCCGCACGACGACGTCCGGCTCGCCGGGCACGGGTGTGTCCGGGACGACCGCGACGCCCAGCCCGGCCGCGATGTAGCCGGCCACCGTGCGGAGGTCGGCGACTTCGACGGTGACCCGCCGCGGCGCCCCGATTGCGTCGAAAGCCCGGTCCATCGCGACGCGGTTGCCGAACCCGCGCGGCGTGTCGATGAAGGACTCGCCGGCGAGGTCCGCGAGCCGCACGGCCCGGCGCGCCGCCAGCGGGTGGCCGGCCGGCAGCAGCACGACGAACGGCCGCGTGTCGACCCGCAGGACGGCCAGCCCGGCGAGGTCGGACTCGGGCAGGCCGACGATCGCGACGTCGAGCCGCCCCTGGCGGACCTCTTCGGCCAGCCCGGTGGACCCGGTGATCGACACCGTCACGTGGATGTCCACCCGCGGGTGCCGCCGGTGGAACGCCCCGAGCAGCTCGGGCAGGTTCACCCCGCCGATCGAGGTCAGCGTGCCGATCCGCAGGCTGCCGCGCAGGCCTTCCGACGCCTCCTGGACCGTCGCGCGGGCGCGTTCGAGGGCTTCGATCGCGCTCTTCGCCTCGGGCAGGAACGCGGCACCGGCCGCCGACAGCGCGACCCGGCGGGTGGAGCGGTCGAACAGCCGGGTGCCGAGCTCGGTCTCCAGCGCGCGGACGGCGGCGGACACGGTGGACTGGACCGCGAACATCCGCTGGGCGGCCCGGGTGAAGCTCAGTTCCTCGGCCACGGCGACGAAGTACTCGAGCTGACGCGTCTCCATTCATCGATGGTAGCGATAACTCGGACCAGGACTTTTCGTTGGACTTGCTGAGTCGGCGGGGACATCGTGGAGTGGAAGATTCCCTTGGCGTCCTGGAAGGTCCCGATGTCCGTCACCCTCGCCCCCGCCCGGCTCCGGATGAGCCGCGGCCTGGGGTTCCGCGTCGTCGCGGTCGCGTTCGCGACGGCGCTCGCGTTCTCCACCGTCCCGACCCCGCTGTACGCGCTTTACCAGCAGCGGGACGGGTTCCCGGCGTTCCTCGTCACCGTGGTGTTCGCCGCCTACGCGGTCGGGGTGATGCTGAGCCTGTACCTGGCGGGCCACGTCAGCGACTGGCTGGGACGCCGCCGCGTGCTCGTCGCGGGGCTGCTGGCCGAGGCGCTCTCGGCGGCCGTGTTCCTGCTCTGGCCGGAGGTACCCGGCTTGATCGTCGCGCGGCTGGTCAGCGGTGCGGGCATCGGCGCGATCACCGCGACCGCCACCGCGCACCTGTCCGAGCTGCGCACGCAGGCGCGTCCCGGCCTGGCCGCGACGGTGGTCAACGCGGGCGGCCTGGCACTGGGACCGCTGGCGGGCGGGTTGTTCGCGCGGTTCGCCGGTGAGCCGCTGCACACGCCGTTCGCGGTGTTCCTGGTCGTGCTGCTCCTGGAGGCGGCCGCGGTGAGCCTGGTGCCGGAGACGGTCGAACGCCGGGAGGAGCGCCCGGCGTACCGGCCGCAGCGGCTGTCCCTGCCTTCGGCGGCCCGGCCGGAGTTCACCGGCGCGGCGATCGGCGCGTTCGCGGCGTTCGCGCTCAGCGGCCTGTTCATGGCGCTGGCCCCGACGCTGCTGGCACACGAGCTGCACGAGCCGTCGCGACTGCTGGCCGGGCTCGCGCCGTTCACGATGCTCGGCACCGCGGCTCTCGCGCAGATCGGCCTGGCCCGCCTCGCGACGCGCACACAGCTGCGGGCGGGGTACGCGCTGATGGGTACCGGCCTGGTGGCGCTGGCGGCCTCGGCGTTCGCGGGATCGCTCCCGCTGTTCTTCGGGGCGAGCGTGCTGGCGGGGGCGGGGTTCGGGTTGGGCTTCCGCGCGGCGGTCGGCACGGTGGCGGCGCTGGCGGACGACCTGACCCGCGGCGAAGTCCTGGCCGCGTTGTTCCTGGCCGCGTACGCGGGGCTGGTACTGCCGGTGCTGCTGATCGGGCTGGCGATGCTGGTGACGTCCGGGGCGGTCGTGCTGGCCGGATTCGCGGGGTTGGAGCTGGTGTTGCTCGGCTGGTCGGCCCGCCGGACCCTGGCCTGAAGCCCAACGCAGGCCTCGCGCGGCGAGCGCGACTCCGGTGCCGTGGTGCTCGCCGCGTTCGCGGCGCTGGAGCTGGTGCTGCTCGACTGGTCGGGCGCTCGTCCAAGCCGGCCGGTCGTCCCCGCAGCGGCGGTGCCGGCGAGGATTCGCCGCGCGAGAACCGCCCCTGCCCGACCCGCTCCCCGGCCCACCGCCGCCCGGGTGGGTCCGGAACCGGCCCGCCGCACCCCCGGACCTGGCGCTGCCCGCCGCCCCTAGTGCGTCTCCTAGCGCCGGGCCCGAAGCGCTCCTCCGGACCCCCGGGCGGGCATAGAGTCGGCGGATGACCGCTGCAGCCGCGCCGCCGATCGTCACCGGGGTGGACGGGTCGGCCGAGTCCCTGGACGCCGTCCGCTGGGCCGCGCGGACCGCCGGCCTGCGGGACGCGCCGCTCGAGATCGTGCACGCCCTCGATGTCCCCGCCCTGCTCGCGGGCGGGGTCGTGCCGCCGCCCGAGGAGATGGTCGACGCTCTTCGCGCGCGGGGCCGGCGGGCGCTGCGGACCGCGCGGGAACTGGCCGCCGCGCAAGGGATTCCGGGCGCCTCGACGCGGCTCGATCCCGACCGTGCCGCCCAGGCGCTGATCGAAGCCTCGCGGCACGCCGCGCTGCTCGTCGTCGGCTCCGCCGGGCACGGGCGGCTCACCAGCCTGCTCGCCGGGTCGGTCGCCGCGGCCGTCGGGACGCACGGTCGCTGCGACACCGTCGTCGTCCGCGGGGACAGCTGGGACGAGCCCGGCGCCGGCGACCGCCCGATCGTCACCGGCATCGACGGCAGTGAAGCCGGCACCCGCGTGCTCGCGGCGGCGCTCGCCGAAGCCCGCGTCCGCCGCGCTCCGCTCGTCGTGCTGCACGCCTGGACCGATGCCCCGCCGCCGCGGCCGGACCCGCGGTGCGTCACCGAGGCCGGGCGCCGGCTGCTCGGCGAACGGCTCCACGACCACGACCTCGGCGACGTCGCGGTCGAGCAGGTCGTCGTCCGCGCCCACCCGCGCCGCGAGCTGATCGACCGCAGCGGGACCGCCCAGCTGGTCGTTCTCGGCGATCGCGGCCGCGGCGGCTTCCCCGGGCTGCTGCTCGGGTCCACCGGGCAGGCACTGCTGCACCACGCAGCGTGCCCGGTTCTGCTCGTGCGTACGGCCGTTTGAGGGAAGCGGGACGGAAGCGCGACCCGGCAAGATGGCGGGGACCGAGAGCGAGGGACAGATGAAGACAGTGGTGCGAGCCGGATTCGTCGCGATGCTGGCCACGGCGGCGCTGGCGGCCCCGGCCGGGGCGGCGCCCGTCAAGCAGGTCACGAGCACCTGCCACGCCGGACAGTTCAGCGGGATGTTCACCCTGCGGTACGAGACGTCCGGCGGCTTCCACCGCCCGCTCGGCGCCATCACGACGGCGGGGCCGTACATCGGTGACGTGGGCACCCGGTCGCTGAAGATCTCCTACACCGACGGGCTGGGCACGCACGCGGTCTACGCCAACGTCAGCCCGGCCTCGAACGGCACCTACACCGAGACCCTGCCGTCGGGGCTCTCGATCCCGGCCACCGCGCGGGGCACGGCGTCGACGACGTTCGGCAACGGCACGCAGTCCTGCGTCGCCACGGTGCCGATCACGTAGCCGTCGCCGGCCGCCGTCGCGCCGGGCATCCCGGTGCGACGGCGGCTCACCGCGGGTCGAGCGCTGCCCGCAGGATCGCCTGGGCCGAGGCCGCGAGCACTTCGGCCGCCCGGTCGCGGTCGAGCCCGCCGATGTCGGTCAGCCACACCAGTGACTCGATGCCCGTCGCCGAGCGGATGGCCACCGCCAGACCGTGCACGTCGACGTCCGGATGCGTCGAGGTGATCGGCGCCAGCGCCTCCTCGATCCACCGGATCGCCCGGCCACCCCGCAACACCGGCTGCTCCGCGCCGGGCTCCAGCGAAAGCCGCAGCTGGGACCGCAGCTGCGGCTCCCAGCGCACGGTGAACCGGATGAACTCGCGCATCACCAGGTCCAGGCGCGCGTCCGGCGCGGCGGGCGCGCCGGCGGGGAGCAGGCCCGCGCCGTCCTCGATCTCGGGGTACGCCGCCAGCAGGAGGGCGCGCTGGTTGGGGAAGTACCGGTACGCCGTGGTGCGGGAAATCCCGGCCTCCGCGGCGGCCTCCTCCACCGTCGGGGCTCCTCCCCGCGCCAGCAGTGCGTGGGCGGCCTCGACCAGCACGGCCCGCGTCCGCCCCTTCTGCCGGCTACGGCCCGTGGACTCATATGGCACTTCCATGCCATCATGGTACTCAGGTCCCACGAAGGAGACGGCCATGAGCAGTGATCCGGCGGAAACGAATCCCGAGCTCTACCGGGTGGTCCTGGAAAACGAGCGGGTCCGCGTCCTCGAGTACCGGGACCGGCCTGGCGACCGGACCGCGCCGCACCGCCACCCCGACAGCGTGATGGTCACGCTCGGCGCGTTCAGCCGGCGCGTCTGCGCCGGCGACCGCGAGGTGCGCGTCGACCTGGCCGCCGGCGAGGCGCGCTGGGTCGCGGCACAGGAACATTCCGGCGAGAACGTCGGCACCACGCCCTCCCACGCGTTGTTCGTCGAATTGAAGGAGCCCGGCAAGGAAACGGCGGAAGCCGCCCTCGGCCCCGGCGAACCGTGACCCCACGCGGCCTGCCGCCGAATCGCCGGAGGGCGAGGCGGCCACCGTCGACGATTCGGTGACGGAGCTTTTCCTTCCTGTCGACGTATCTCGCCCGGCCCACTACGCTCCTGTACGCCTGAACGCGGACGTGTCCGCGGCGGAGGGGCGGGGATGGTCGGGAACACCACCGGCGGGGTGGACCTCGGAGTGCTGGGACCGTTCGAGGTCCGGATCGGCGGAGCGCCGCGGGACGTGGGCGGGCCGCGGCTGCGGACCCTGCTCGCCGTGCTGGCCGCGGAGGCGGGCCGCGTGGTGAGCGTCCCCGCCCTCGGCCACGCGCTGTGGGGCGAAGAGCTGCCCGAGCACGCGGACCGGACCGTGCGGACGTACTTTTCGCGGCTGCGCGGCTCGATGGACTCCCGCCTGATCCTGACCCGCTCGCCGGGGTACGTGCTGCACGTCGCTCCGGAGGCCCTCGACGCGGCGCGCTTCGAACAGCTCGCCGTCGAAGGACGGCGTGCGCTCGCGGCCGACAAACCCGGCGCCGCGCGTGCGCACCTGGCCGCCGCTTTGGCGCTGTGGCGGGGAAACGCCTACGAGGAGTTCGCCGGCGTGGAAACCCTGCAGGCAGAAGGGATGCGGTTGGAACGGTTGCGCCACAACGCCGTCCAGGACCGGATCGACGCCGACCTGGCCACCGGCGAGGACGTCGGCCTCATCGCCGAACTGGAGTCGCTGACCGCCGCCTTCCCCGGCCACGAACGGCTGTGGGCGCAGCTGATGACCGCGCTCTACCGCGCCGGGCGCCAGGGCGACGCGCTGGAAGCGTTCCGCCGGGCCCGGCACGGGCTGATCACCGCCTCCGGCGTCGAGCCGTCGCCGGTGCTGGCCCAGGTGCACCGGCAGGTGCTCGCCCACGACCCGAGCCTGCTCCCGGCCCGCTCCGGCGTCGTGGTGACCATCCCGGACGACGCGCTGGCCGCCGGCGAACACGCCCTCCTGGAGGACGGCGACCTGCGGACCAGCCGCGAGCACTTCGAAACCGCCTACCGCCGCGCCGACGAGGCCGGGGACGCCGACGCGCTCGCCCGCGCGGCGCTCGGCCTGGGCGGGGTGTGGGTCCACGAACACCGGACGGCCGCCGCGTCGGAGCAGCTGCTGACGCGCCTGCGGCACGCGCTCGCCGGGATCGACCCGGCCTTGGCGCTCGCCCGCCGGCTGCGGACGCGGCTCGCGGGCGAAGAGGACTACCAGGCCGTGATGCACGACCGGATCCTGGCCGTGGTCGAAGAAACCCGGGAAGCCGGCGACCCGGTCGCGCACGCCGAGGCGCTGAGCCTGGCCCACCACTGCCTGCTCGGCCCGGACCACACGGCCCGGCGGCACGCGCTGGCCACCGAGCTCGTCGGGGTCAGCGCGCGGTCCGGGCGGCGCACCGACCTCGTGATGGGCGTGCTGTGGGACACCGTCGACCTGTTCCTGGCCGGCGACCCGCACGCCCAGCGGCGGCTCGGCGAGCTCGACGACCTCCTGGCGGCGCGCAAGCACCTGGCCGCGGGGTTCGTCGCCGACGCGGTGAAGGTCATGCTCGCCATCCGCGCGGGCCGGTTCCGCGAGGCCGAGCAGGGCGCCCAGGCGTGCGCGGAGCTCGGTCAGGCGGCCGGCGACGTGGACGCGCTCGGCTGGTACGGCGCGCAGCTGGTGGCGATCCGGTGGTTCCAGGGCCGGCTCGGCGAACTGGTGCCGGTGCTGGACGGGCTGATGCACTCCCCCACGCTCAGCCCGATCGACAACTCGTACTACGCGGCGCTGGCGGTGGCGGCGGCTTCGTCCGGCGACCGCCGGACGGCCGCGGGTGCCCTGGCGCGCCTGTGCGGCGGCGACCTGGGCGCGCTGCCACGGTCGAGCACGTGGCTGATTTCCCTGTGCGGCGCGGCGGAAACCGCTTACCTGCTGGGCGACACCGAGACGGCGAGGCGGGTGGCCGAGCTGCTCCGCCCGTTCGGCCACCTGCCGGCGATGGCGAGCCTGGCGATCGCGTGCTTCGGCTCGATCCACTACCCGCTGGGCACGGCGGCCCTGACGACCGGCGACCTCGACCGGGCGGTCGCGCACCTGCGGGCGGCGGTGCAGCACAACCTGGCGCTGGCGCACTGGCCGGCGGTGGTGTTCTCCCGTCGTCGCCACGCCGAAGCGCTGGTCCGGCGCGGCGCGGCCGGGGACGCGGTGGCCGCGGCGAGTGAGCTGGCCGCGGCCGAGGAGGAAGCGCGGACGTTCGGCGAACCACCGCAGGCTCTTCCTTCGCCTTTCTCCGGCTGAAAGGCTCGATGGAGACGAAGGAGCGACGATGCCCGGACTTCTGCTTCGCGACGGCCGCCTCTGGAGAACCGGCGCGGCCGATCTCCTCGTCCGCGACGGCGTCATCGCCGAGATCGGCCCCGGGCTCGACCCGGGCGACGCCGCGGTGCTCGACCTCGGCGGCCGGCTCGTCCTGCCGGGTCTGGTGGAAGCCCACTGCCACCTCGACAAGACGCTCTTCGGCGGGCCGTGGCGGCCGCATTCGGCCGGGCCCGCGCTCGCCGACCGCATCGCCGACGAACGCGTCCGCCGCGCCGAGCTCGGCCTCCCCGACCCGGCCCACGTGACCGCGCTGCTGGAGACCATGGCCGCCGCGGGGACGACGCACGTCCGCACCCACACCGATGTCCACGCCGGGACCGGGCTGACCGGTGTCGAGGTCGTGCGCGACGTCGCCGCGCGCCTGGCCGGCCGGATCACAGTCGAGCAGGTCGCGTTCCCGCAGAGCGGCATCCTCATCGCCCCGGGCACGGCCGAGCTGCTGGAGGCGGCGATCGGCCTGGGTGTAACCGCGGTCGGCGGAATCGACCCGGCCGGGATGGACCGCGACCCGGTCCGCCACCTCGACGTCGTGTTCGGCCTGGCCGCGCGCCACGGTGTCCGGATCGACCTGCACCTGCACGATCCCGGCTCGCTCGGCGTGTTCGAGCTGGAGCTGATCATCGAGCGGACGCGGGCGACCGGCCTGGCCGGGCGCGTGACGGTCAGCCACGCGTACGCCCTCGCCCAGGCGGACGCGGCGACGCAGGACCGGCTGGCGGCCGGGCTCGCGGAAGCGGGCATCACGATCACGACGGCGGCGATCTTCGACTTCCCGGTCCCGCCGCTGAAGCGGCTGCGCGAGGCCAGCGTGAACGTCGCGTGTGGGCACGACGACATCCGCGACCTGTGGAGCCCGTTCGGCAGCGGCGACCTCCTCGAGCGGGCGATGCACCTGGCCTACCGCAGCACGTTCCGCCGTGACGAGGACATCGAGCTGGCCCTGGAGGCGGTCACCTTCGGGGGTGCCCGCGCTCTGGGCCTCGACGGCTACGGTCTCGTCGAGGGCGCGTCCGCGGACCTCGTCGTGGTCGCCGCCGAGACGCCGGCCCACGCCCGTCGTGACCCGGCCGCCGCGGGACCTCGTCCTCAAGGCGGGCCGGGTCGTGCACCGCGGCACCGTCCTCAGTGGACGGGGTTCCAGCCGTCCGCGCCCGCCAGGTACCGCTGCGCCGTGAACGTCGCGGCCTGGGCGGCGGTCAGCTGCGGCCGGTCGGTGCCGGTGCCCGCTCCCGGCCCGGTGTTGCGGTACTCGAAGAACCGGGCGTCCTTCCAGGAGAAGCCGGACATGTCCGTCCACGGCGTCGCCTTGATCGCCGCCGGCAGGACCGTGTCGCGGACGACGACCTGCGCGATGGCGTCGACGTCGCCGCCGGGGTGCCACGGGCGGCCGAGGTAGAAGCTGGCGTTAGCGGCCGGGCTGACCACCTTGCTGCCGACGATCAGAAACCCGTACGTGTTCGTCCGCCGCGTGCTCGCCGCGGTCAGGTAGCCGTTGGGGTTGGACCCGCGGTCGAGCGCGGTGATCGTCGCCCGGTCGAACACCGCCGTGGCGCGGCCGAACAGGAAGTCGACGTCACCGCTGATCGCGCAGTTCCGGTAGTACTGACGGCCGGTCGTGCCCACCGCCGCGGTGTCGGCGTACAGCGTGTCCTGGTGGCCGAGGAACGTGACGTTGTCGAAGACCATCCGGTCGGCGGTCGCCTTCACCGCGACGGCCTGGGTCGCGGTGATCTCCGGGTGCGCCGCGCGGTCGAACGAGTTGCGGAACGTCAGCGCCGTCGCGGTGAAGCCGTTCGCGGCGATCGTCGCGGTCGCGCTGCCCGTGGTGCCGTACGTCGTGCCGTCGGGCTTCTTCGTGCCGCTGGCGTTGTCGTAGTCGATGACGACGTCCGACGCCTTGCCGGTGGTGCCGCGCAAGGTGATCCCGGTCTTGCCCGCGGGCACGGTGATCACTTCGCGGTAGGTGCCGGGCTTCAGCGAGACCGTGCCGCCGGCGGGGGCGGCGTCGATCGCCGCCTGGACCGTCGCGAAGCTGCCCGAGCCGTCCGCGGCCACCACGAGGTGCGCGCACGCGGGCGCCGTGAGCGACGCGCCGGCGAGGACCGAAGCGAGGAGCAGGGTGAACATGTCGCCTCCGAAAAGGACGCCGGGGGCACCGGACGGCGGCCGGCACCCCCGGCGAGTCGATCACTGGTAGGTGATGTTCGCGGTGGTGTAGAGGCAGTTCGTCGAGTCGGGGCCGCTGCCGGTCTTCGTGGGCTCGCCGCTGGTGACGCCCTGGTACTTCTGGCAGGGTTCGATCTTGCGGCTCGAGTCGCCGACGATGGTGATCCGGGTCAGCTTCGCGGTGTCGCCGTAGTTGGTGTTGATGCCCACGAGCGCCTTGCCGGGCACGGTCGCGGTGACGTTGTCGACGACGACGTTGCGCTTGTACTGCGTCTTGCAGTTGCCGCAGGAGCGGTACAGCTTGCCGAAGTCGTTGACCTGGAAGTTCCGGATGTACATGGTGCCGGGGCCGTTGTGCTGGAAGACCTTGTCCGACGCCTTGCGCGCGCCGCCGCCGTCGATGGTCATGGTCTGCGACGCCGAGGTGCCCTTGAAGGTCGCGGCGTCCTCGCCGACGTCCTCCCACCAGACGTTCAGCAGCGTGCACGTGCCGAGGCAGTGCACGCCGTCGGCGGCTGGGTTGCCGAGGACGACGTTCTTCAGCGTGGTGCCGTTGGCGAGCTCGAAGATCGGGCCCTGGTCCTCGTCCTGGCCGCCGGTGCCGAGGTCGCCGGTGCCGTAGAACCGCTTGAGGCCGCCGTCGTAGGTGCCGCTGGTGACCTTGATGGTCTGGCTCACCGCCTGACTGCTGGTGGGGTTCGGCCACGAGGCCGCGGTCGCGGGGGTGCCGCCGACGATCACGGCGGAGACCGCGAGCGCGGCGACGGCCGCGGCCCGGCTCACCCGGGAGATCGGGAACATGCTCATCACTCCTTTGGTCATCCCTGGTCGGGAAATGTCCTGGCGAGTGCTGAAAGCGCTTTCTCAGTCTCAGGTCGCCGGGTTCAGCGTGTCAATGTCACCGGCCGCAGCGGCGATCCTGTCGCCCGGATGGTCGCCGCCGCAGCGGGTTTTCAGAAAACGGGACCCGCGCTCGCCAAGGGTCGTGAGTGGGAAACAGGGTTAGAACCCTGTTTCCCACTCACGACCTCGCTGCGGCAGGGTGTTTCAGCGGCCCTCGGGACCCGCGCCCGTCAGGACTCGCGCGGGCACCGCCCACGCCGGGTCCATGCGGTCCACCAACGTCGGCGTCCACCCGACGTCCGGCCCCAGGTCCGGGTCGTTCGCCGCGTTGTACTCGGCCAGCAGATCCACCGGACGCGGGCGCTGTGAACCGACCGAGACGAGCGTCCCCGTCGCGTGCAGCACCGTTCCCTTCCAGTATTCGACCAGCGCGCCCAGCGGCACCGACGCCGGGATCCGGAAGAAGTTGTTCTCCGCGTAGATCCGCGACTCGACCCCGACGCCCAGCGAGTACGCGTAAGCGGCCGGATCCCGCACCACGTAAAGGTTGTCGTAGACGTGCACCTGCCCGTACCGCACCCGCGGCGCGCGCTGCCCGATCTCCGAAAACACGTTGTGGTGCACGGTGACGCGCAGCTTCCCGACGTCGTACGTCGGCTTGTCGGTGTTGCCGATCAGCATCGTCTTGTCGTGGTCGTGGAGCCGGTTGTCCGACACCGTCACGAGGTCCGAGCCGTTCACGATGTCCAGCAGTCCGTCGTGGACTTCGTACTTGCGCCCGAAGTACGCCGGCTGCGAGTCGTTCCCGCCGTCGCTGAACTCGTCGTGGTTCACCCAGACGTGGGTCGCGCCGACGAGGTCGACGTTGTCGTACTCGGAGTTCCAGTTCCCGTCGGCGCCGTCGAGGGGATCCCACTGGGGGAAGCAGTCGTGCGCATCGGAAAACCGCAGGTTCCGCAGGATCACGTTGTCGCCGGTGACGCGCAGGGTCAGCCCGTGCAGGGTGGCGCCGCCCAGGCCGTAGATCGTCGTGTTCGGGCCGACGTCGACCACCACCTGCGCGGCCTGGTTGGCCTGCGACCGGGCCCGCGCCTCCTCCAGCGGCCCTGAAGGCTCGACCTTCCCCCAGGTCGCCGGGTCGTACGCCGCCAGGTATGCGGGCAGGGTGTAGGCCGGGTCAGCGAAGCCGTCACAGCTCACCGGCCGGTCGCGGGCGTCCACATTGCCCTCGATCGTGCCGCGGACGTAGACGATCTTCGGCGCGCCCGGGTGGGACGCCAGCGCGGCGACCAGCTCCGAACGCTTCGACACCGTGTGGACGTCGGCCGGAGCGGCGGTCGCTCCCCCGGTGGTTCCCGCGCCCCAGCCGTCGTGCGCGCCGAGCACGACGCGGCCCGGGTCGTGGCCGTGGGCTTCCGCCGGGCCGGCGGTGAGGGTGAGTCCGAGCAGGGTGAGGCACCCCGCGAAGGCCTTCCAGCGCATGTCGGCTCCTTCTACTCGGCCGCCCGGGCCGCGAGCTCGGCCAGCCGGGCGGGGTCCGGATCGCCGTCGAGGACGACGACGTGGTGGGTCAACGTCAGTTCTTCCTCCGGTTCGAACACCCACGGCCGGTGGTAGGTCGTTGCGAAGCTGACCACCGGGAACGGCTCGGCGCGCACGTACCAGGCCGTGGGGAAACCGGGGTTGGCCGGACCGTCGGCGAACAGCAGCGTCGACGTCCGGAGGCTCTCGTCGTGCCGTCCGGTGAACGCGAGCCACGGCGCGCGGTGCCCCATCGCGTCGTCCGGCCGGCCGTCGGACGTCCGGACCGTGCCGCCGGTGAACGAGCGCGGCCCGCGCCAGAACAGCCCGCCGTACCCGGCGGTGTCGCGTCCCTCGGTCACCGGGCTCCCCCACCGCAGTTCGCGGCCGCTGGTGTTGCGCAGCCGGCTCGTCCACGTGAGGGTCCAGCTGTCGGCCGAGACGTCGCCGAAGCGCAGCGTGCGGTGCTCGGTCAGCCACCGCCGGCCGGCCGCGGTGCGCCAGGCCAGCTCGTGCCGCAGCTCGCAGTGGTCCGCCGCGCTCTCGATGCTCTCCCAGCGGACGTGGCCGACGCTGCCGTTGTTGTCGAGCGGCGTGTACCCGCGGCCGCGCACGTAGGTCCGGCCGCCCCAGAAGTTCTCCCCCGACAGGTGGGCCATGGTGAACTGCAGGCCGTTGTGCCAGGTGTGGTCGTGCGGCCGGACCGCGGTCACGGTCTCGCCCGCGGTGGTGCGCAGCGGGTGCAGGTACGGCTTCGGCGAGTCCCCGGCCGGGGTCGGCGGCGCCACGACGTACTCCGCCAGCACCAGATCGCCGAGGCGGACGTGCACCCGGCCGTCGTCCTCCGCCAGCTCCAGCGTCCCGTCCACCGCCGCCCGGCTCACGCCGGTTCCCCGATTTCGGCGAGCAGCTCGTCCACGGTGACCGGCGCATCGGTGGCCAGCGACCGGTTCGCCGCGAGCCCGGTGAGCAGTGCCTGCAAGCCGGAATCGTGGTCGGCGGCGCAGCCGAGCTCGTCCGGATCGGCGTCGCCGAGCAGCTCGGCGAGCATCCGCTCGTCCCCGCCGCCGTGGCCTTCGCCGAGCACCTCGTCCAGCACGACTTCCGGCGACGCCCAGTGCCGCTGCACGGTGAGCCGGGCGCGTCCCGGCTCGGGGGTCGGCACCGCGCCGGCCGGAAATTCGTTCTCCCGGACGTCCAGCTCGAGCCGTCCCTCACTGCCGGCGAACGCGACGCGGTAGCCCTCGCGCGGCGAGTAGGCGTGCAGGTGGTAGTTCAGCACCACCCCGCCGCGGTGCCGGACCAGCACCGAGAGCTCGTCCTCGATGGTGACGCCGGGTGCGAACACGTCCTGGTTCCGGACGTAGCCGTCTTCCCGCTCCGCGTCGCGGTAGAGCGCGCGCAGCTTGGGCGAGGCCTCGAGGTCCATGGCGAACCGGTCATCGGGGTGCCGGCGGCCGTTTTCGTCGCCGTAGAAGAACAGCCTGCCGAGTGCGAACACCGTCTCGGGCCCGCGGCCGAGCCACCAGTTGACCAGGTCGAAGTGGTGGCCGGACTTGTGCACGAGCAGCCCGCCGGAGTTCGCCTTGTCGCGGTGCCAGCGCCGGAAGTAGTCGGCGCCGTGCGCGGTGTCGAGCAGCCAGCTGAACTCGACCGAGCCGATCTCCCCGATCGCGCCCGCGGCGAGCAGCTCGCGCACGCGCCGGTGCACCGGGTTGTAGCGGTAGTTGAAGGCGACCCGCACCGAGCCCCCGGTCTCGCGGCGGGCGGCCAGGATCCGCCGCGCGCCGCCGAGGTCGGTCGTCATGGGCTTTTCGGTGACGACGTCGCAGCCGGCGCGCAACGCGGCGACGACGTAGTCCGCGTGCGTGTGGTCCGGCGTGCACACCACGACGACGTCGACGCGCTCCTTCGTCAACATCGCCGTGAAGTCCGCCGGCCGGTAACCCGGTACCGAGGCGCCGAGCCAGCCATTGTGGACACGCATGCGGGTTTCGTTGTGGTCGCAGAAGGCCACGAGCTCGGCCCGCGGCGAGCCGGCCAGCGCGCGGGTGAACAGCTGGGCGCGGGAGCCCAGGCCGACGATCGCGTAGCGGCGCTCCACCATCACGTCTCCTCTCGAGCGAGGGTCCAGGGCAAGGCGAGTTCGGAGAAGAGCGCGAGCCGCTCGGCCGCGGTATCGACGGCCCGGTCGACGCCCGGCACGACGAACCGGCGCTCCGACCCGGTGCCGACGGCGCGCGCTTGGGGCAGCCGCCTCGGTTCGGGTGCGTCGCGGACGGCCTCGACCAGTGCGGTGAACGCGCGGGTGGCGGCCAGCGGAGCGAGCAGCGGCACGCCGTCGCGGACGTGGTCGACGAGGTTCGTCAGCAGGTCTTCCGGCGGGCCGACCGGGACCGGCTCGTCACCGATGAGGACGAGGTCGGTCTTGTAGTGCCACCGGATCCGGCCTTCGGTGCCGTGGATCAGCACGTAGGGCTCGTGGTCGGCTTCGGCGGCGAGCGTCGCGGCGGCGACGACGTCCGGGGCGCCGGCGAAGCACAGGCGGGCACACGCCGTGTCGTCCGACTCGATGTCGCGGGCGCGGTAGAGCTCGACGGCCGTGCGCTCGGGCAGGGCCCCCGCCGTGCCGTTGAGCAGCAGGGCGGTCGCGACGGCGTGGGCGAACGGGTTCGTCAGGGCGCCGTCCACGACCGCTCGCCCGTCGAGCCGGCGACGGCCCGCCCAGGCGGCCCGCGCGAAGTAGCGATCACGCCGGATCCACGCGCCCGCGGCGGCGATCCCGGTGACCGCCCCGATCGCCCCCCGGGCCAGCGCGGCCCGGATCACCGGGACCGCGGGCGAGCCGAAACTCTGGAACCCGACCTGGCACGCCCGGCCCCGGGCCCGCTCCGTCAGCTCGTCGAACGCCGTCAGATCGAGCACCGGCGGCTTCTCCACGAGGACGTGGCAGCCCGCAGCGAGCGCGAGGCGGGCCAGCGGCAGGTGCGTGTGCGGCGGGGTGGCCACCACGGCGATGTCCGCCGGCACGCGGGCCAGCAGCTCGGCCGGGTCGCGGGTGAACACCGGCACCAGCTCGCCGGCTTCGTCCGGCGGCTCGCGGATGTCGCACGCGCCGGCCAGGACGATCTCGCCCCGGTCGTGCAGGGCCCGGGCCCGGCGCAGGTGCGTGCGCGCGTAGCCGGCCGTACCGAAGACGACGACTCTCGGGATCATCGGCGGCAGCCGGTCGCCACCGCGGCCAAGGACAGGGGCCCGGCCACCAGCAACGCCAGGATCGGCAACATCCACACGAGCACCACCGCGAGGCCGGCCGCCCCGGCCAGGAGCAGGGCGTTCCCGGGTGCCGCAGCGGTCTCGCGCGCCGCCGTCACCGCCGCTCTGCGCCACGACGGTTCTCCGCTCGCGACGACCTCGCACGTCCGCAGGGCGACGACCGCGACCGCCGCGGCCAGCACCCACAACGCCGGGCCCAGCACTCCGGCTCCCGGCATCGAGCGCACGACTTCGAGGTCAACCGCGAACAGCACGACCGCCAGCAGACCCAGTCCGCCGAAGGCCAGCCCGCCCCGGGCCGCCTGCCGGAAGTCGGCCCAGAACGTCGTCCACAGTGGACGCCCGATGCCGTGGCGCGTCCGGTCGAGGACCCGGCAGCCCGCCGCCAGCGCCGGGGCCGCCGTCACCACCGGCACCGACGCGAGCGCGACGAGCAGGCCCGTCAGCAGGCAGTCCGAGAAGTTTTCCAACCCGGTTCGCCACTCGGTCGATCGCCTCTGGGTTCGCATCGTCGTCACCCCTTCAGGCCGCTGGTGCTGACGCCTTCGACCAGCAGGCGCTGGAAGGCGAGGAAGAAGAGCACGATCGGGACGAGCGCGAGCGCCGACATCGCGAACATCGCGCCGAAGTTCGACTCGCTGCTCGTGTCGACGAACAGCCGCAGGCCGAGCGGCACGGTGAACTTCTCCGTGTCGTTCAGGTACACCATCTGCGTGAAGAAGTCGTTCCAGGTCCAGATGAACGTGAAGATCGACGTCGTGACCAGCGCCGGTTTCGACAGCGGCAGCACGACGTGCCAGAACGTCCGGTAGACCGAGCAGCCGTCGATGGTCGCGGCCTCGTCGAGCTCGCGCGGGATCCCGCGCATGAACTGGACGATCAGGAACACGAAGAACGCCTCGGTGGCCAGCAGCTTCGGCAGGATCAGCGGGACGAACGTGTTGACCAGCCCGGCCTGCTGGAAGATCACGTACTGCGGGATGAGCGTGACGTGGTAGGGCAGCATCAGCGTCGTGATCATGAACGCGAACAGCGCGCCGCGGAACCGGAAGTTCAGCCGGGCGAAGGCGTACGCGGCCAGCGAGCACGACAGGACGTTCGCCGCCACCGACAGCCCGGCGACGAGGAAGGAGTTGAGGAAGAAGCGGCCGAACCCGACGTCCGCCGCGCCCTCCCAGCCCTTCGTGTAGCCGTCGAACACGAACCGCGTCGGCAGCAGCGCCAGCCGTGACAGGATCTCGTCCGGCGGCTTGACCGACGCGAACGCCAGCCACACCAGCGGGTACAGCACCACGGCGACGATCACCAGGCACAGCACGTGCCAGCCCACCGAACGCGCGGAGCGCGGGAGCACGGTCATCGGTGCTCCTCCGCATCGTCGTAGAACACCCACAGCTTCGCGGTTCGGAAGACAATGGCCGTGACGATCGCGATCACCGCCAGCAGGACCCACGCCATCGCGGACGCGTAGCCCATGTGGAAGTCCTGGAAGCCGACTTCGAACAGGTAGAGCGTGTAGAACAGGTCCGCGTCGGCCGGCCCGCCGCGGCCGCCGCCGATGACGAACGCCGGGGTGAACGCCTGGAACGCGTGGATGGCCTCCATCACCAGGTTGAAGAAGATCACCGGCGAGAGCATCGGCAGCGTGATGTGCCGGAACCGGCGGAACGCGCCGGCGCCGTCGATCGCGGCCGCCTCGTGCAGCTCGGCCGGGATCTGCTTGAGCCCGGCCAGGAAGATCACCATCGGCGCGCCGAACTGCCAGACCCCGAGCAGCACGATCGAGGCGAGGCTGAACTGCGGGTCGTCGACCCAGCTCGGCGTGTGCCAGCCGAAGAAGGCCAGCACCTCGTTCACCGGGCCGCCACCCATGAACAGCGCCCGCCACACCAGTGCCGCCGCGACGCTCGCGCCGAGCAGCGACGGCGCGTAGAACGCGGCACGGTAGAAGCCACCTCCGCCGCGGCGGGTGTTGAGCAGCATGGCCACCAGCAGCGACACGGTGAGCTTCAGCGGCACCGACACCAGGACGTAGACGAGCGTGACCTTCACCGACTGCAGGTAGCGGTCGTCGTCGGTGAACATGTGCGCGAAGTTGCCGAAGCCGACCCACTTCGGCGAGGTGAAGAGGTCGTAGTCGGTGAAGGACAGGTAGAGCGAGACGACCATCGGGCCGACGGTCAGCGCCACCGCGCCGAGCAGCCAGGGCGTCAGGAACGCGAAGGCCTCCGGCTGGCTCTTGCGGCGGCGCCCGGCCGGCCGGTCCCGCCTCCGGACCCGCGCGGCCGGCTCCGAGGCGACCGGCGGGTCCGGGGTGCGCACGGTCGTCATCGGCTACTTGAGTCCCTTCTCGGCTTCCGACATGAACCGGCTGACGGCGTCGTCGATGCTCATCCGCCCGAACGCGACCTCCTCGTAGGTGCGCTGGAGGAGCTTCTGGATCGCGCCGGCGCCCTTGGGCGGCACCGGCGGCGCGGCGCCCAGCTTCGGTTCGAGGGCGGATTCGTAGTCGTAGAGCGTCTTGTCGGCGCCCTTCGCCGCCCCCGAGAGCTGGGCGCGGACCTTGAGGTTCGGCGCGAGCCCGCGGTCGGTACCGACGATCTTGCCGACCTCGGCGTCGTTGACCAGGAAGTCGACGAGCTTCGCGGCCGCCTCCTGCTGGGGGCTGCGCGCGGAGACCGCCAGGAACATCGACGGCCGCCGGTACTGCCCGGTGTTCCCGTTCGCGTCCGTCGGGTACGGCGCCACGTTCAGCGGCTTGCCGTTCGCCTTCTGGTACGCGGGCAGGAGGTTGTCGTAGGCGAACTCGGAACTGGTCAGCTTCTTGCCGAGCGGCGACTGCTCGGGCGAGGTGTTGTAGGACGCCGTGACGTCGGCAGGGGACGCGCCCTTGGCGTCCCGGAACCGGCCCGCGAGCTGCCAGTACCGGCGCAGGTCGTCGGCGGTGAAGCCGAGCTTGCCCTCGGGGGTGTAGAACTGCTTGCCCTGCTGGCGCAGCCAGATCTCCAGCGTCGTGTCGAGGATGCCGAAGTCCGTCGTCCCGCGCGCGGCGAACCCGCTGGCGGCGCTGACCTTCTGCGTCGCTTCGGCGTACTGGTCCCAGGTCAGGCCCTTCGCCGGGTCCGCGCCCGCCGCGGTGAACGCGGCCGGGTCGTACAGCATCGCCGGTGTGTTCTGCGCCCACGGCACGGCGTACCGCTTGCCCTGGTACACGCCGGTGGCCGCCAGTTCGGGGTTGATGTCGGCCAGCGAGATCGCCTTCCCCGCGCCCCCGTTGAGGTCGGCCAGGACGCCCCGGCCGCCGTACTCGGCCAGGTAGCGCGTGTCGACGTTGAGCACGTCCGGCGGCTTGCCGCCCGCCGTCTGCGTCGCCAGCTTCTCCCAGTAGGCCGCGTACGCCGAGAACGACGTCTGCACCTTGATCTTCGGGTTCTTCTGCTGGAACAGCTCGACGGCCTTCTTCGTGAGGTTCGCCCGGCCGTCGCTGCCCCACCAGACGAACGTGATGGTCACGTCCCCGCCCTCGCCACCCGGGTCCGAGCCGCACGCGGCGACCCCGGTCAGCAGCAGCGGGACCACCGCGGCCAGCGCGACGAGCGTTCGCCGCTCTCTTGTCCGACGCATCGAGCTCTCCGTTCTCAGCCGGTCAGCACTTTTCTGAAAACGCTGTCAGCGCGCTCACGGTAGGCAGTGCGCGTGACTCGTGTCAACGGGCGAAACGGGGCAATAACCCTTGTGCAGCAACGTCTCTGACGTCCGATGGGCAGCCTGAGAAAGCGCTTACAGCAACCGGGTGAAGGCGGGCTGTCAGCGCGAGGGCACCGGGTGCGGGCGTTACCCGGTGCGTTCCGCGGCCGGCCCGCCCCGGCCGGCACTCGCCCACGGGACGCCGATCTCGGAGAACAGCGCCAGCCGGTCCGCGGCCACGGCGACCTCCTCGCCGATCCCGCGGACCACGGGGTGCCGGCTCGCCCCTTCGCCGGCCGTGCGGATCCAGCCCGCCGGGATCCGGGCCGGCGACGGCGCGTCCCGCACCGCCTCGACCACCGACGCGAACGCGCGGGTGGCCGGCAGCGGCGCGAGCAGCGGGACACCCGCCGGGTCGAGGTGGTGCGCGACGAGGTTCCGCAGCAGGTCCACCGGCTCGCCGAGGTGCACCCGCTCGTCGTCGAGCTCCAGCCGGTGGCTCTTGTACCAGAACTTCGCGCGCCCCTTCGAGCCGTGCACCACCACGTACGGCTCGTGGTCCTGCTCGGCGCACAGCGACGCTGCGACGACGATCTCGGGACCGCACTCGAAGCGGATGCGCAGGCAGGCCGTGTCGTCGGCTTCGATGTCGCGCGTGCCGTACAGCTCGAGGGCGATCTTCGCCGGGTCGCGCCCGCCGACCCCGCCCACGAGCAGCGCGGTGGCCACGGCGTGGGAGAACGGGTTGGTCAGAGCGCCGTCGACCACGGCTTCGCCGTCGAGCCACCGGCGGCCCGCCCAGGGGTTGCGGCGGTAGTAGGCGTCGGTGCGGATCCACGCCCCGGCCGCGCCGACGCCCACCACCTCGCCGAGCTTCCCGGCCGCGATCGCCGCCCGCAGCACCGGCAGGGCCGGGGAGCCGAAGCTCTGGAAACCGGTCTGGCACGCCGAGCCGTTCTCCGCGGCCAGCCGGGACAGCGTCCGGAACCCGGCCAGGTCGAGCACCGGCGGGGTTTCCAGGAGCAGGTCGCCGCCCGCCCGCAGCACCGCGCCGCCGACGCGGACGTGCGCGTGCGGCGGGGTCGCGACCACGGTGATGTCGGGACGGCAGCGGCGGAGCAGGTCGTCGACCCCGACGTGCGCCGTGGCGCCCTCGGGCAGCAGCGCGATCGCGGCGGCCGAGGGCACCCGGACGTCGGCCATGCCGGCGAAGCGCACCAGGCCTTCGTCGTGCAGGATGCGGGCGCGGTGCAGGTAGCTGAACGCGTAGCCGGACGTGCCGACCACGGCCAGCCTCGGCGGGTCCGCGACGGTGCGGCGCCTGCTCCCCGACATGGGTCTCCGATCGGCGCGACCGGCTCCGGCCGCGCGGGAACTGACGAATGGGCAGTTCGGGAGAAACTTCCGGTGGTCACGGTAGGGCGTTCGCGACAAGTGTGTCAATATCCGGGACTCGCTTTCGAATTCGTCGAATGCCGGATACTCCGAACGGCGGTGGCCGGTTCGAGATAGCGCTTACTCGAACCGGCCGAACGGCCCGCCGCCGGTCAGATCCGGCCGACGCCCGCGCCGGCGGTGACGCTGGCCTTGACCGTCGAAACCGGTTCCAGCGTGAAGGAATATGGCGCCTTCGTCATGCTCCCGGTGCGGGTGATCTTGTTCGTGCAGCCGCCGAAGGAGTTGCCCGACTCGTTGAGGTAACCGTCGACGTCGCTGTCTCCGGTCGTTTCGAGGCACACCTTCGTGGATTCGAAGACGTTGTTCTGGGCGAGGAACTGCGCGTTCATCCGCGAATGCACGGCGGAATCGGTGACCGCGTGGAAATAGTTGTCGTAGGCATGGCCGGTGCCGAACCGCAGGCTGGGCATCCGCGAGTTGACGTTCTCGAACCAGTTGTGACTGTAGGTCACGTGCAGCTTGCCGGTGTCCTCACTGGCGTTGCTGTCGCTGTGCCCGACGAGGGAGACCTTGTAGTGGTCGTGGAACTTGTTCCACGACACCGTGATCCCGTCGGCGGCGTGGCTGATGTCCAGCAGGCCGTCGTAGTAGTCCTTGCCGTGGTCGAGGTCGGAGGACAGGTCGTTGTGGTCGACCCACACGCGCGTGGCGCCGCGCTGGATCTGGATCGCGTCGGTGCCGACCGCCTTGGAGATGGCCAGGTTGCGGATGATCACGTTCGACGACTTGTCCACGGCGAGCCCGCCGCCGGTGAAGCCGGAGCCGGACCCGACGCCGAGCACGGTCTTGTTCGACCCGATCTTCACCAGCGTCTTGCTCGCCAGGGTGATCTTCCCGCTCACCCGGACCGTGCGTGCCGCCGAGTCCGCCACCGCGCTGGTGAAGGCGGACGCCGTCGTCACGGTGACGGTCTCACCGCCCGCGCCGCCGGTCGTGCCGGCGCCGTAGCCGGCGGGCGAACTTTCGAAAGCCGCGTGCGCGACTCCGGCGGGAACGGCGGCGACCATCGCCGCGGCGAGCGCGGCCGTTCCGAAAACGCGCAGGCAGAACTCGGTTTTCCTGGTCATCAGGCACCTCGAAGGGGGTGGGGACCCGCGCCCCGGGGAACGGGGAACACGGCGGAGACTCCGTTCTACGATTTGCAGCAAAACCCGGTCAATGATTTGCAGGGTTTTCATCCCAAGCCCAGCCGAATGGCCCTGCGGTGACCGGATCCCCGCTGCCGCAAGGCGATCCGTTGTTGACAACGCTGCCGGGCGTTTCCATGATGTTGCTCAGAGCCTGCCGAGGAGTAGCCGTGAGCGTGACCATTCACGACGTCGCCCGCCGGGCCAACGTGTCGATCTCGACCGTGTCGCGTGCGTTCACGTCCCCGGATCTGGTCCGCCACCAGACCCGCAGCCGGGTGCTGGCCGCGGCGAGCGAGCTCGGGTACCACGCGGTCGGTGCCCCACAGCCCGTCGTCCGTACCGGGCACATCGGCATCGTGGTGTCGGACCTCGGCAACCCGTTCTTCACCGGCGTGCTCGACGGCGTCCAGGCCCGCGCGCGCCAGGACGACGTCGCCGTGCTGTTCGCGAGCAGCGACCAGGACCCGGCGACCGAGCAGAACCTGGTGCGCCGGATGGCCCGGCAGGTCGACGGCGTGGTGCTGGGCAGCCCGAGCATGACCGACGACCAGCTGCGCGCGCTCGCCGGCCAGACGACGCTGGTGCTGCTCAACCGCGAGGTGCCGGGGATCCCGTCGATCGTGATGGACGCGGCCGACGGGATGCGCCAGGCGATCGAGCACCTCGCCGCGCTGGGCCACCGCCGCTGCGCCTACCTCGGCGGGCCGCGGATGTCGTGGGCGAACCGCGCCCGCCGCGCGGGGTTGACGGAGGCGGCCGAGCGCCACGGCACGGAGGTCGTCGAGTTCGGCCCGTTCCCGCCGGTGTTCGAGGGCGGGCTGCAGGGCGCGGACCTGGCACTGGCGGCGGACGTGACGGCGATCGTGGCCTACAACGACCTGGTCGCCTTCGGGGCCCTCGCGCGGCTGAACGCCCGGGGGGTGCCGGTACCCGACGAGATCAGCCTGGTCGGCTTCGACGACCTGGTCTTCGCGGCGATCTCGGCACCGCCCCTGACGACGATCGCGATGCCGACGGAGGCAGCGGGCCGCGCGGCGGTCACGATGCTGCTGGACCTGCTCGACGGTGCCGCGGACGAGCACGCGACCCAGGTGCTCGACACGTACCTGATCGTCCGCGCGACGACCGCCCCGCCGTCGGGCTGAGGCCCCGACCGGACTCGAACGTCTTGAATGAGTCATTCAGGTCTTCGGAGGTCCTGAATGACTCATTCAAGACAGCGGACCGGGCGGGCTAACCGCTGAACACGTGCCGGTCCAGGAACGGGTTCCGGAACTTGCCGGCCGGGTCCAGCTCCGCGGCCAGCGTCCGGAAATCAGCCAGCCGCGGATACGGCCCCGTGGTGTGGAAGAGCTTGCCCCAGTGGGCCCGGGCACCGAACGGCGCCAAGCGCTCCTCCAGCAGCGGGAGCACCGCCTCGACCTCCGGCTGCCGCGGCTGCCACGTGAAGTGGAACGCGACCCGGTCGCCCCCGTGGCACGGGCTCAGCCACAGGTCGTCACCCGCGATCGCGCGGATCTCCGACACCAGCAGCAGCGGCGCCAGCACGTCGCCGATCTCCCGGACCGCCCGCACCGCGGCCACCGCGTCCGCGTACGGCACGAAGTACTCCGACTGCAGCTCGTCCCCCACACTCGGGGTGAAGGCCAGCGCGAAGTGCGGCAGCCGGTCGTGCCACGGGCCCGGCACCCCCAGCTGGGGCGTGCCGTTTTCGGCGGAGATCCCCGCCGCGTGCGCGGGATGGCGCGGGCCGTCGGCCGGGACCGCGCCGAAGAGGTCCGTCCGCGCCGTGAACGCGTCCACGCGGCTCTTGATCCACACCTGGTCGATCGTGTCGTTCGCCCAGTTCGTGAACATGCTGACGCTGTAGCCGGCGTCCTCGATCTCGTCGAAGTGCCGGTCCGCGGCCTCCCACGGCAGGCCGTCGAAGACGTCCTGCCGCACGTCGAACGCCGGCACCACGTCGAGCGTCAGCCGGGTGACGACGCCGAGCGCGCCGAGGCCGACGACCAGCCCGGGGAACTCGGCGTGGGCGCGGGTGAACGTCCGCAGCTCGCCGTTCGCGGTGACGAGCTCGACCGCCGACACGGCCGCGGCGAGTCCCGGCTGACGGCGTCCGGAGCCGTGGGTGCCGGTCGCGACGCTGCCGGCCACCGTGATGTGCGGGAGCGACGCGAGGTTCGCCAGCGCGAACCCGGCGGCGTGCAGCTGCTCGGCGAAGTCGCCGTAGCGGGCGGACCCGCCGACGGTCACGGTCCCGTCGCCGAGCTCCACCGGGACGTCGAGGGTGCGCAGGTCCAGCAGGAGGCCGCCGGGTGAGTCCGCAATGTCGTTGAAGCAGTGACGGCTGCCCAGCGCCTTGACGTGCGTCGCGGCCGCGACGGCTTCCCGCACCTCGTCGACCGTGCGCGGCGTCGCCACCGTGTCCGCGGCGTAGGCATGGTTCCCGGCCCAGTTCGACTCGCCCACCTGAATGTCCTTCCACCGTGCCGGATCCCCGCGTCCGACCCTACGCGGCCGGGATGATCGCCTGGTGGGTGCCGCCGAGGCCGTGCGGGCTGAGCAGGCGGCCCATCCGCTTCGGCATCCGCAGGGTGATCGCGCGGTCGAGGACGCGGGCGCCCGGGGCCGCGGCCGCCAGCCGCGTCTCGTAGGCCGTGCAGCCGGCCGGCTCCCGCAGCCACGCCGACACCACCAGGTTGCCCTCCCCCACCACCGCGGCCGAGAGCCGCGTTTCCGGCAGCTGCGCGATCGCCGTCCCGGCGCGGTCGAGGTCGCCGGCCGCGATGTCGAGGCGGTAGCCCGCGATCACCGGCCAGCCCGCGGGGACGTGCGCGAGGTCGCAGCGGAAGTCGAGCTCGTGGTTGCGCAGCATCCGCGCGAGCGTGCGGCGCACGGCCGACTCGCTCATCCGGCAGTCGCGGGCCAGCTCGGCGTAGCTGCGCCGGCCGTCCTCGCCGAGGGACTCGACCAGCGCGCGCAGGTCCCGGTCGTTCCACTGTTGCGGGACGACCAGCCGCGCCTGCACGGCGGTCTCGTCGAGCACCGCGCGCTGTTCCGGGGCCAGCGCGTTCACCAGCCAGCCGCTGCCCTCGCGGTAGACACGCGTGGCGACGGCGAACCGGACCTCGCGCACGCCGGGCAGCGCGCCGAGCCGGCCGGTCACCAGCCCGTCCAGCGCGTCGAGATCGCGCGCGGCCAGGGACAGGAACAGCGAGAACCGGCTGGTCGTGCGTTCGACGCTGAACACCGACGGCCAGCCGCACAGCTCCCGCGTCAGCTCGGCCAGGGAGTCCGGGCGGCAGGCGACGTCGACGTACCCAACGGTCGTGGTCGGCGCCGTGACGTAGGCGGTGAGCCAGGCCAGCCCGGCGGCCTGCAGCCGGTCCCAGCGGCGGGCGGCGGTCGTGGCGTCGGTCCCGACGGCGGCGGCGATCCTCGTCCACGGCGCCCGCGGGTCGCGCTGCAGCGCCTCGACGAGCGCGAGGTCCGGACCACTCGGCCGCACCGGTTCCGGCTGGGCGGCCGTGGGAACGGGCATGGCGCATTCTGACCTGATCATGATCACCTGCCTAGAGGGCCGCCGGGCACACCGGCGGCCCCGGCCGTCCCTACCGCCGCCGCAGCCGCGGCATCACGACCCCGCCGGCCACCAGCACCAGGACACCGCCGAGCACGAACGGCAGCACCGGCACATCGCCGGGATCCGCGACCGGCACCGCGCGCTCACGGCCGCCGTAACCCCCGCCCGCGCCATCGCGGTCGTACGCCGAGCCTGGCAGCTTGTCCGCGTACCGCTCGTGCAGCGCCGCGCGGTAGTCGCGCACGCTCAGCGTCGTGCCCTCGGCCAGCCCAGTCACCGAGCCGGCCAGCACCGTGACCGCGTCTCCGTGCACCGCGTACCACGCGTTGACCTGCGGTTCGTGCAGGAGATAGCCACCGGCCGCGGCCTCGGCGTACTTCTTCTCGTAGTCACCCGACGCGACGTTCACGACAGTCCAAGCCGCGCCCTGACGCTCGGCCCAGACCGTCGCCGTCGTGCCGTCGCCGGTTCGGGCCGGCACCGCGACGTACGCGAGCGCGGCCGGGACGTCCGAGGTTCCGGCGACGAACGCCGCCGTCGGCTCGTAGACCGCTACCTGGGTGCTCGGGTCGGCGTTCGCCGCCGGTGCCGCCGCCGCGTGGGCGCCGGGGAACTTCGTCGTCGTGAGCCGGTCGAGGGTGGCCTGGCCGCCGGTGACCTGGCCGATCGCGGCGGTGTCGGCCGCCGTCGGGGTGCCGGCAGGCCCGGTCGCCGCGCCCGCGGTGCCGGCCGTGGTGAGCATCGCGGCGCCGGCCAGCACGGCCGCGCCCATCGCCTTCTTCAGCACGCTCATCCCTCGATCCCGTACAGCGTGTGCGTCCACTGGAACTGGTTGTTCGAGCGGTAGGTGTCGTAGTTCATCGAGTTGTACCGGCTGTTGTCCGGCCACGGGTCGCCGTATTCCACCCGCGTCGCACCACTCGAATTGTCGTACCCGTAGAGGACGTGCATGTGGCCACCGCCGGAACGCCAGCCGATGCGGGTGCCGATCGGCCGGCCCGCGTCGATCTGGTTCTTGATGGTGGCGAAGGAAAGGACCTGCCCGTTCGAGTTGTAGGAGCCGACATTCGCGAATCCCAGGGAACGGAACACCCGCTGCTGGTCGGACAGATATCCCTGGTTGTTCGCGCAGTCGCTGCCGGACTCGTTGTGCGCTATCTGGCAGAACCGCGTCTGGGAAAGCGAATATCCCCAGTAGTCGGCGATCGTGTTGCCGCTGGCGTCCCAGCACCACTGGTCCTTCTGCTGGGCCTGCATGGTGATGCCGAGATCGGTCCGCGCGGCGGCCGCGGCGGCGGGTGCCTGCAGCGCGACGACGGCCGCCGCCGCGGCCGAGACCGCCGCGAGTCCACGCAGGACTCCTGATGTGGTTTTCACGAAGTGGTCCTCCAGCCGGTGACGATTCGACGTGGTGGCACGGAATACTCCGCGCCCGGCCGGTGAATCGGTACCTACTAAGGGAGGATCACGTTGGGAGGGAACGGTTCCGGCGGATCCCGGCAGTTCCCGGGTGCCGGATTCCGGCATCCGCTCCGGCCCGCCGGGTGGATTCCGGCGGGCCGGTGCGGCGGGTCAGCCGACCGTCGTGGTGCCGAGGGTGGCGTCCTGGTCCGGCGGGTCCAGCGTCAGGTCGACGTCGAACTCGCCGAGGCCGCTGTCGGTGACGACGTGGGTGGTCGCCGCGGAGTCGACGCTGCTGGTCGCCTCGCCCGCCGGGGTGCCGGCCGGGATGGTGAAGTCGACCTGGCCCTGGGCGGTGAACTTCAGGCTGCCTTCGGCGGGGACCGGCGTCTCCGGGATCGGCAGGTCGATCGGGATGGCCACGGACTGGCCGCCGATCGCGACGTTCACCTTCGCCGCGATCGTGCCGGAGACCTTGGTGGCACCGACGAGCCGCAGGCCGTCACCGGCGGCCTGACCGGCGTCGACGTCGAGGCTGAACGGCACCGAGACCGGCGTGCCCGCCGTGGCGGTCGCGGGGATGTCCGCCTTGACCACCACGGTGACCTGCTGGTCGCCGATCAGGGGGAAGCCGCCCTTGAAGGTGAGCGATTTCTCGGCCGCCGCGGCCGGTCCCGCGGAAAGCAGGGCCACTGCGCCCGCGAGCAGCGTGGCCAGCCCCATTCCCAGGAACCGCTTTTTCCGCACGAGGGTTTCCGTCATCTCTGGGTCCTTTCGTCGTTGAACGGCTTTTCGGATGCTAGGCGGAAACTTCCCAACCAGCCAATACGCTTTTCCGTGGCCCAGAAATTTGTCACGTGGATTTGCGTCGTGGACATTGTTTTTTGTGAGGTGCGTGAGAGCGCGGGTGTAGTGGCCGTGTAGGGGCCGCGCGCAAGGTCGTCCCGGTCGCAACCTGTCCACTGAGGGAGACACCATGCGCAGCATCTACCCGGCGGCGGCGCTCTCGGCCGCCCTGCTCTTCGGCGGCGCGACCGTCGCCACGGCCGCCCCCGCGCCGGCCGACGTCTACGCGGAGGTGACGGCCGCCGACATCGCCGACCCGGGCGCGGTGATCGTCGACTCGGCCGCCGAACTGGCCGCCGCCCGGACCGCGACGCAGGCGATCGCGTGGTATTCGAGCCGCAACGGCAGCACGGCGTACCAGGGCTACTGCGAGAAGGCCGCGCGCCTGTCGTGGAACCGCACGACGCACCACGCGAGCGCGATCGAGCACTGGCGGTCCTCCGACGGCGCCCGCCACACGACGGGCACCCCGCCGAAGGGCGCGTTCGTGTTCTGGAACATCTCGGCGTACGGCCACGTGGGCATCGCGGACGGCAGCGGCGGCGTCTGGGCGACGAGCGTCAACGGCGCGATCGGCCACGCGAAGCAGAGCTACTTCGGCAGCTACCTGGGCTGGAAGCCGGGCAACAGCAACTGATCCCGGCCCGGCGGCCCGTGGTCTGCCGCAGCCGGTCGTGAGTGAGAAACAGTGTTCTAACCCTGTTTCTCACTCACGACGGGCCGCACCGCCGGTCGTAGCCGGGATCCGTCGCCGCTGCACCTGCTCCAGCAGCTCCAGCCCGGTCGTTTCCCCTTGCCGGTTCCCGGTTTCCCGGAACACCCGCAACGCGCGGTCGCACACCCCGCGTGCCTGGACCGGCTCGCCCGCCGCGAGCAACGTCTGCCCGATGCCCAGCAACGCATACGCGCTGCACCGCTCGTCGGTCAGCTCCTCGAGGATGCTCAACGCCAACCGCAAGCAGGTCAACGACTCCGGCAGCGCCCCCGTGTCCCGGTGGAGCGTGCCGAGCTCGGTGAGGACCTTCGCCTCGCGGTGCGGGTCGTCGATCTCCCGGGCCAGCTCACGCGCCTGGCGCAGCCAGGAACCCGCCTCCGCGAACGAACCCAGCGACGCGTACGTCGTCCCCAGGGAATTCCGCACTTGCGCGACGCCCCGGCGGTCGCCGGCTCGCTCCAGGCCGGCGAGGGCCCGGCGGTAGAAGCCGAGCGCTTCCTGCGGCCGGTCGCGGACCCGCGCCACCGTGCCGAGCCCCGCCACCGCGAGCGCTTCCCCGCGCACGTCGCCGAGCGAGGCGAACAGCGAGGCCGAACGCTCCATGTCCGTCACCGCCGCCGCGTATTCGTCGTGGTAGAGCCGGACCTGGCCGAGGCCCCGGTACAGGACCGCCGCGCCCGCGACGTTGCCCGCCGCCTCGACCGCCGCCAGCGCCGTGAGGTGGCTGCGGCGCCAGTCGTCGTACGTGCCGCGCAGGTCGTAGAACGGGACGGCCGTCGCGGTCAGCTGCCAGGCCAGCTCGTCCAGGCCGGCGTCCGCGGCCAGCTGGACCGCGGCCGCGAGCAGCTTGCGTTCCGCGGTGAACCAGCCCAGCGGGTCGGCGCCCGGCCCGGCCGTGGCGACCGGCTCGCCGACCGCCGGCCCGGTCATCGCGCCGAACGCCGGGGGCAGGCCCGCCGCGGCCGTCTTCGCCATGGCCAGCAACACCGTCAGCACCCGGGCGAGGGTCTCGCGCCGTGAAGACGACGGCTCGGCGGCCAGCAGTTCCGCCGCGTAGCACCGCAGCAGATCGTGCAGCCGGTACCGGGGATCGCCGCTGGAATCCCGTCCCGCCAACGCGACGAGGTTCGCGTCGACGAGCACGTCGAGCACCTCGTGCGCGCCGTCGCGGTCCAGCAGCGCGTCGACCACCCAGCTCGGGAAGTCCTGCGCGCCCAGCACCGCCGCGCGGCAGAACGCCGTCCGCGCGTCGGCCGGCAGCTGCCGGAGGCTCAGCTCAAAGCTCGGCCGGACGCCGAGGTCGCCGACGCGCAGTTCGCTCAGCCGGCCGGCTTCGTCGGCCAGCCGGTCGTGCAGCGTGCGCAGGCTCCAGGCCTGGCGTCCGGCCAGCCTCGCGCCGGCGATGCGGATCGCCAGCGGCAGGTACCCGCAGCAGCGGACGATCGCCGCCGCCTCGGCCGGTTCGCCGACCACCCGGTCGACGCCCGCGACCCCGGCCAGCAGCCGCGAAGCCTCGTGCTCGCCGAACACCGTCAGCTCGACGTGCTTCGCGCCCGCCAGCTCCGGCAGCCGCCCGCGGGTCGTCGCCAGCACCGCGCACCCGGCGTCCCCGGGCAGCAGCGGGCTGACCTGCGCGGCGGTCGCGGCGTCGTCGAGCACCAGCAGCACCCGCCGGCCGGCCAGCCGCGAACGGAACAACGCGGCCCGCTGGCCGAGGCCCGCGGGGACGGTGTTCCCGGTGACGCCCAAGGCGTGCAGGAAGTCGGCGAGCACCTCGGCCGGGTCGCGCGGCGTGCCGGTGCCGGCGAGGTCGACGTACAGCTGCCCGTCGGGGAACCGGTCCGCGACGCGGTGGGCGACGTGCATCGCCAGCGCCGTCTTGCCGGTCCCGGGTGCCCCGGTCAGGACGACCGGCGCCGGGCCCAGCGCGGTTTCCAGCTCCCGGACGTACTCCGCGCGGCCGGTGAAGTCGGGCAGGTCCGCGGGGAGCTGCCGCGGTGGCGGCGGGACCGCCGGCGGCGCCGCGACCGGTTCGCCCGCGAGGATCGCGGCCTGCACCGCCCTCAGCTCCGGCCCGGGTTCGACGCCCAGCTCCGTGACCAAGCGCTCCCGGGCGGTCGTGTACGCCTGCAGCGCTTCGGCTCGCCGGCCCGCGCCGGTGAGCGCGAGCAGGTACTGCTGCCAGAGGCGTTCCCGGTACGGGTGTTCGGCCAGCAGCACGGTGAGCTCGGCGATCGCCGGGTCGTGCCGCCCCAGCCGCACCTGCAGTGAAAGCCGTTCCTCGACGGCGGCCAGCCGGTTCTCGGCGAGCCGCCCGAGCTCGGCGTCCCAGGCGGGCGTGGCCGGCAGGTCCGCCAGTGGATCGCCGCGCCACAGCGACTCCGCCTCGGCGAGCAGCGTCAGCGCCGTCTCCGGTGCGGTGGCCCGCGCGGCGTCGGCGACGAGCCGGGTGAACCGGTGCGCGTCGACCGCGCCGGGTTCGACGACGAGCGAGTAGCCCGGCCCCTGCGTGCGCAGGACGGGCCCCTCCGGCAGCAGCCGGCGCAGCCGCCACACGTAGGTCTGCAGGTTGGCGGTCGCGGACGTCGGCGGGTCGCCCGGCCAGATCGTGTCGACCAGCTGCCCGGGCGGGACCGTCCGGTTCGCGTTGAGCAGCAGGTGGGCCAGCAGGACCCGCTGCTTCGCCCCGCCGAGCGGCACCGGCCTCCCGTCGACCGTCACGACCAGCGGTCCGAGCAGGTGGAACCGCACTTCAGGACCCATCGAGCACCCCGTTCCCGCGGCCGCCCCCAGGCGGAACCAAGCAGCGGGACTGTAGCCGGGCGAGGCCACGGACCGTGAGCGAATCGCACACATTCGAGACAGCGAGCCAGAACATGGCGCCCGATACGCCGGACAGCTCACGACGAAAGTCGCGTTTTGGATCAACCGACTATCGGCGGGTTCCGGAGATTCACCCACAGCAGTGACGGTAGGTGCGTCCTTCACTACACGTCACCGCGAGACCCCGGTCCGCGGCAGGAGGTTGATCCTAAAGTGCGTATCGCGCGAACCGGCGTAGTCGTCTCCGGTGTTTTGCTCTCGGCACTCGCGGCCGCGGCGCCGTCCGTGGCCGCCCAGCCGGCCATCATCGACGGCAGCAATGCCGACTCGCTCCACTCGGCGGCCCGGATGTTCGCCGGTGGCCAGGAGATCTGCTCGGCGACGATCATCGCGCCGGACTGGGTCCTCACCGCCCGCCACTGCACGCAGGGCGCCGACGGCAAGCCGATCAGCTTCCACGTCGGTGACCTGGACCAGACGAAGGGCACGACCGTCAACGCCACTTCCGTGCACGAGGCGCCGGACTCGGACATCGCGCTGGTGCAGATCGACCAGCAGGTGCAGACCGAGTACGCGCCGCTGGGCAGCGAGGGTGACGTGAAGGTGGGCGACCAGGCCGAGGTCTACGGCTGGGGCGCGACCTGCACCGACAAGCCCGAGATCGAGTGCCAGTCCCAGCTGCTGAAGGTCGCGAAGGTCAGCGTCACCTCGATCGACTGCCCGGACGGCGCGGCCGGCGTCTCGGTGTGCGCGAACCGCGGCGACGGCATCACCGCGGGCGGCGACTCCGGTGGCCCGATGTACGCGAACGGCAAGCAGGTCGGCGTCGCTTCGACGAGCGACCGCCAGTCGTACACGGCCTACATCAACATCACGAAGTACCGCGACTGGATCTCCCAGACCGCGGGCGTCTGAGCCCCTCCCGCCGCGCCCGTCGCGTCCACTGTGGACACGGCGGGCGCGGTCGCGTGACACGGCACCGGCCGCGCCGGCACTGGCGGGGTCGATAAGGTCCACTGCGTGGCGAATCGTGAGATCAGCGTCGGATCCGGTCCGTCGCTGGAGGGCCGGGTCGCCGTGGTGACCGGTGTCAGCCGCCGAGCGGGGATCGGTTTCGCGGTGGCCGGGGAACTGCTGGCAGCGGGCGCCTCGGTGCTCGCGCATTCGTGGTCCCCGCACGACGCGGAACAGCCATGGGGCACCGATCCTGTCGGCGATGCCGGGATTGCGGAGCTGCTCGGCGGCGAGGGTCACCGGCTGCGGCACGTCGCCGCCGACTTCGCCGAACCGCAGGCACCCGGGCTGGTGGTGGGCGCCGCGGTCGAGGCGTTCGGCACGGTCGACGTGGTGGTCGCCAACCACGCTCGAAGCTCGAACCAAAGCCTCACCGAAGTCACCGCCGCCGAGCTGGACCTGACCTGGGCCGTGAACGCCCGCGCGAGCGTGCTGCTGGCCCAGGCGTTCGCCGCCGCTCACGACGACGAGCGCCCCGGCGGGCGAATCATCTTGTTCACCTCCGGGCAGCACCTGGCGCCGATGAGCCAGGAGCTGCCGTATGCGATCAGCAAGGGCGCGATCCACCAGATGACGCTCAGCCTGTCCGACGCGCTGGTCGATCGAGGGATCACGGTCAACACGCTCAACCCCGGGCCGGTCGACACCGGCTGGGCGGACCCGGACCTCACCGAACGCGTCGGGCGCGCCCTGCCCGCGGGACGGTGGGGCAGCCCGGCCGAAGTGGCCCGTCTCGTCCGGTGGCTGGCATCCGATGACAGCCAGTGGATCACCGGTCAGGTCATCAACGCCGAGGGCGGATTCCGCCGCTGGGTCATGTGACCGCGCTTGCTTCGCCAACAAGAGTGAGTGTACAGTCACTCACATGACGAAACGCGGTGCCACGCTCTCCACCTCCGACGCCCGGCGGGACGTCGTCGTCGACGCCGCCATCGCCGAGTTCGCCAAGAGCGGGTACCACAGCACGCCGATCAGTGCCGTGGCCGCGAAGGCCGACATCTCCCCCGCCTACGTCTTCAAGTTGTTCCCCGGCAAGGTCTCCCTCTTCGTCGCCGCGCTCGACCGGTGCTACGAGCTCGTCGCGCACGCGCTGTCGAACGGGGCCGCCCGCGCCGACGGCGAAGGCCCCGACAAGATCCTCTACGCGATGGGCGGCGCGTACGCCGAGCTCATCGCCGACCGGAGCCTGCTCATGCTGCAGGTGCACGCCCAGTCGGCCGCCGACACCCCCGAGATCGCCGACGCCCTGCGGCGCGGCCTGGCGAAAGTCACCGAACTTGCCCTCGAGCGCTCCGGCGCCGGCGGCGAGCAGGTCCAGCGCTTCATCGCCTACGGGCAGCTCTGCCACCTCATCGCCACCCTCGACCTCGACGAGCGCACCGGCAGCTGGGCCGCCGTGCTCGCCGCCGGCATCCGCCACCCCGGCAAAAATTGACCCTGAGCAGCAAGTCCTTTGCACGCCCATCGAGTGATTGACCAGTCACTCACATCTCGGAAGGAAAGCACCATGACCACCACCACCGAAATCGTCCTCCCCGGCCTCGTCGAGCCGGACGGCCTGCGCGTAGAGCACCGCGAGCTGCCGCGCCCCGGCGCCGGCGAAGCCCTCGTTCGCGTCGAGGCAAGCGGGATCTCCTTCGCCGAGCAGCAGATGCGCCGCGGGAAGTACTACGACCAGCCGCCTTTCCCGTTCGTGCCCGGGTACGACGTCGTCGGCACGGTCCTCGAAGCCGCGGACCCGGCGCTGGTCGGGCAGCGCGTGGCCGCCATGACCAAGATCGGCGGCTGGAGCAGCCACCTCGTCGTCCCCGCCGCCGACCTGGTCCCGGTGCCGGCCGGGCTGGACGCCGCCGAGGCCGAGACGTTCGTGGTCAACGGCATCACGGCCTACCAGATGCTGCACCGGATCGCGAAGGTCAAGGCCGGCGGCACGATCCTCGTCCACGGCGCGAGCGGCGGCGTCGGCACCACGCTCGTCCAGCTCGCCCGGGCGGCCGGGATCGAGGTGATCGGGACCGCCTCGGCCCGCAACCTCGACGTCGTCACCGCGCTCGGCGCCACCGCGCTCGACTACCGCGGCGACGTCCCGGCCCAGGTCCGCAAGCTGGCGCCGGGCGGGGTCGACGCCGTCTTCGACCACGTCGGCGGCCCCGGCATCGTCGACTCGTTCCGGCTGCTGGCCCCCGGCGGGACGCTGGTCGCCTACGGCAGCGCGTCCACGAAGGACACCGGGGGCAACCCGAAGCCGGCCGTGCTGAAGCTGGTCGCCCGGCTGCTGTGGTGGCAGGCGCTGCCGAACCGGCGCCGGACGCACTTCTACAACGTCTGGGGCGGCAAGCGGAACCTCGCCCGGTTCCGCGCGCGCCTGGCCGAGGACCTGACGGCCGTCTTCGACCTGGCGGCGAAGGGACAGCTCAAGGCGCAGGTGGCGGCGCGGATCCCGCTGGCCGAAGCCGCGAAAGCCCTGACGCTGGCCGAATCCGGCACTGTCACCGGCAAGGTCGTGCTCGTCCCCTGAACACACCGAAGGCCACCACGGTGAGCGTGGTGGCCTTCGGGAAACGCGAAATCAGTCCGTGCCGAACTCCATCGCGGCGCTGTCGAGCAGCTCGTCGTCGTCGGTCTTGCCGCGGGAGGCGATCACCTGGGCGCCGCCCTCGGGCATCGCGCCGATCAGGCCGGTCGAGGCCGCCTGGGCGGCGCCGATCAGCTTCGGGTGCGAGTTCCCGCCGACCATGCCGAGGCTCGCGTACTGCTCGAGCTTGGCCCGCGAGTCCGCGATGTCGAGGTTCCGCATGGTCAGCTGGCCGATCCGGTCGACCGGGCCGAACGCCGAGTCCTCGGTCCGCTCCATCGACAGCTTGTCCGGGTGGTAGCTGAACGCGGGGCCGGTGGTGTCCAAAATGGAGTAGTCCTCGCCGCGGCGCAGCCGCAGCGTGACCTCGCCGGTGATCGCGGTGCCGACCCAGCGCTGCAGCGACTCGCGCAGCATCATCGCCTGCGGGTCCAGCCAGCGGCCTTCGTACATCAGGCGGCCGAGCTGGCGCCCGTGGTTGTGGTAGCTGGCGAGGGTGTCCTCGTTGTGGACGGCGTTGACGAGCCGCTCGTAGGCCGCGTGCAGCAGCGCCATGCCCGGCGCCTCGTAGATGCCGCGGCTCTTGGCCTCGATGATCCGGTTCTCGATCTGGTCGGACATGCCCAGGCCGTGGCGGCCGCCGATGGCGTTGGCCTCCAGCACCAGGTCCACGGCGGAGGCGAACTCCTTGCCGTTGATCGTCACCGGCCGGCCCTGCTCGAACCCGACGGTCACGTCCTCGGCGGCGATCTCGACCTCGGGGTCCCAGAACGCCACGCCCATGATGGGCTTGACGATCTCGATGCCGGTGTCCAGGTGCTCCAGCGACTTCGCCTCGTGCGTCGCGCCCCAGATGTTGGCGTCGGTCGAGTAGGCCTTCTCGGTGCTGTCGCGGTAGGGCAGGTCGTGGGCCAGCAGCCACTCCGACATTTCCTTGCGGCCACCGAGCTCGGTGACGAAGTCCGCGTCGAGCCACGGCTTGTAGACGCGCAGGGAGGGGTTGGCCAGCAGGCCGTAGCGGTAGAACCGCTCGATGTCGTTGCCCTTGTAGGTGGAGCCGTCGCCCCAGATCTGGACGTCGTCCTCGAGCATGGCGCGCACCAGCAGCGTGCCGGTGACCGCGCGGCCGAGCGGGGTGGTGTTGAAGTAGCCGCGGCCGCCGGAGCGGATGTGGAACGCGCCGCAGGTCAGCGCCGCGAGCCCTTCTTCGACGAGGGCTTCCTTGCAGTCGACCAGCCGCGCGATCTCGGCGCCGTACTGCCCGGCCCGCCCGGGCACCGAGTCGATGTCGGGCTCGTCGTACTGGCCGATGTCGGCGGTGTAGGTGCAGGGGACCGCGCCTTTGTCGCGCATCCACGCGACCGCTACGGAAGTGTCGAGGCCACCGGAGAAGGCGATACCGACACGCTCGCCGACGGGCAGGGAAGTGAGCACCTTGGACATGCGAATGATTATGCACGGCCATGCATCGTCGTGCAATTCGGGGTGCCCGGAGTCACGAAACCGCGTTGACGTGCGTGGTTCGGTGATCACATGGGCCGGATGCACGCCGACGAGCACACCATCGACACCACGCTGGTCCGGCGGCTGGTGCGCGGGCAGTTCCCGCGGTGGGCGGACCTGCCGGTCACTCCCCTGGCCTCCGGCGGCACGGTCAACGCGGTGTACCGGCTGGGTGACGACCTGACGGTCCGGCTTCCCCTGACCGCGGGCGGCGCCGGCGATGTGGCGAAGGAACAGCGCATCCTGAGCGCGCTCCCCGGGCTGCCGGTGGCGGTCCCCTCCGTCGAGGCGGTCGGCGAACCCGCGGAGGGCTATCCGTGGCCGTGGGCCGTGCACGGCTGGCTCGACGGCGAACCGGCGGTCGAAGGCCGGACCGCACCAGCTCGCGATCTGGCCGAGTTCGTCCGCGCGCTCCGGACGCACCCGGCGGACGGTCCCCCGGCCTACCGCGGCAAGCCGCTGTCCGCGGTGGACGCGGGTGCCCGCCGGGCGATCGACGAGCTGAGCCGCACCGACGAGCCGTTCGACGCCGTCGCCGCCCTGGCCGTGTGGACCGAGTCGCTCGCCGCTCCACAGTGGACCGGACCGCCGTGCTGGGTCCACTCGGACCTCATGCCGAGCAACCTCCTCCTGCGCGACGGCCGCCTGGCCGCGGTCCTCGACTGGGCCACGGCGGGCCTGGGAGATCCGGCGTGCGACCTGATCCCGGCGTGGAACCTGCTGACGGCGGCTACGCGCCCGGCCTTCCGCGACGCGGTCGGCGCCGACGACGCGACCTGGGCCCGCGGCCGCGGCTGGGCGCTGGCGATGGCCGTGATCCAGCTGCCGTACTACCGCCACACGAACCCGGTCATCTCGGCCAACGCCCGCTACGTCCTCGCCGAACTCGGCTGCCGAACGCCATGAAGGGCACCCTCATGGCTTTTACGACCATGAGGGTGCCCTTCATGGCACTTCCGCTCAGCCGGGCAGCAGAGCCGGGGCCGCGAGGCGGGTGGCGTTGGCGGCCTCGTCGTCCGGGGCCTCCTGCGCCGACCGCTCCGCTTCGACCCGGGCGAGGTAGTTCGCCACCTCTCGCTCGACCCGGTGCGAATCCCAGCCCAGCAGCGGGGCGATCAGCCCGGCGACCACCGGGGCCGCCACCACGCCGCGGTCGCGTTCCTCGATCGAGATGCGCGTCCGCCGGGTCAGGACGTCCTCGAGGTGCAACGCGCCCTCGTGCGAAACCGCGTAAACCGCTTCCACGCGAAGGTATTCCGAGGTGTCCGTGATCGGCGAACCCAGCGCGGGCTGGTCCTCGATCAGCGAAACGAGGTTCCAGATCCGCGTGCCGTAGCGCTGCAGCAGGTGCTCGACGCGCGGCAGCGGCAGCCCTGTCTTCGAAGCGACCGAAACGCGCTCGGCCCACAGCTCGTGGTACCCCTCGGCGCCCACGATCGGCAGCCGGTCGGTCCACGACGGCGGGGCCGGGCGGCCCAGCTCCTCGACCACGACGTCGACCGCGTCCGCGGCCATCACCCGGTACGTCGTGTACTTGCCGCCGGCCACGATCACCAGGCCCGGCACCGGGTGCGCCACCGCGTGCTCCCGCGACAGCTTCGTCGTCGCGGCCGCCTTCGCCGCGAGCAGCGGACGCAGCCCCGCGTAGACGCCCTCGATGTCGTCGTGCGTCACCGGTGTCCGGAGCACGGCGTTGAGGTGCTCAAGCACGTAGTCGACGTCCGCGCGGCTCGCCGCCGGGTGCTCGCGGTCGAGGTCCCACTCCGTGTCGGTGGTGCCGACGAGCCAGTGCTTGCCCCACGGGATGACGAACAGCACGCTCTTCTCGGTGCGCAGGATCAGCCCGGTGTCGAGGTCGATCTTCTCCCGCGGCACCACCAGGTGGATGCCCTTCGACGCGCGCACGGTGAACGGCGCGGGGATCCCGGCCGCCTCCGCCATGTCGTCACTCCACACGCCCGTCGCCGCGACCACGGTGCGAGCCCGGACCTCGATCTCGGCGCCGCTCTCGCGGTCCACGACCTTCGCCCCGACGACGCGCTCGCCGTCGCGAAGCAGCGACGTCACGCGAGCCCGCGTCAGCACCGAAGCGCCCTGCTCGGCGGCCGTCCGCGCGATCGTCATCGTGTGGCGGGCGTCGTCGACCTGGGCGTCGTAGTACTGGATCGCGCCGATCAGCGCGTCGTCGGCCAGGCCGGGCGCCACCTTGGCGGCCCCGCGCTTGGACAGGTGCCGGTGCCGCGGCAGTGCCCGGGCCCCGCCGAGCGTGTCGTACAGCGTGACGCCGGCGCCGATGTAGCCGCGCTCCCACACCCGGTGCTTCAGCGGCACCAGGAACTTCACCGGCCGCACCAGGTGCGGGGCCAGCGTCTGCAGCAGCAGCCCGCGTTCCTTGAGCGCTTCGCGCACCAGCTTGAAGTCCAGCTGCTCCAGGTAGCGCAGGCCGCCGTGGATCAGCTTGGACGACCGGCTGGACGTGCCGGCGGCGAAGTCGCGAGCCTCGACCAGCGCGACGGACAACCCGCGCGACGCAGCGTCGAGCGCGACGCCGGCGCCGGTCACTCCCCCGCCGACGACCAGGACGTCGATCTCCTCACGAGCCAGTTTCCGCAGCGCGTCCGCACGGTACTGCGGGGAAAGTGCTGTCACGGTGTTCCTCCTCATCACTCCACGTCCACCCAGTCGAGCGTCCGGCCGACGGCCTTCTGCCAGCCCGCGTAGCCCTCGGCGCGCTGGTCTTCCGTCCACGACGGCTGCCAGCGCTTGTCCTCGTTCCAGTTCCGCTCGAGCTCGTCGGTCGACCGCCAGAAGCCGACGGCCAGCCCGGCCGCGTAGGCGGCGCCGAGCGCGGTGGTCTCGGCGACGACCGGCTTAGACACCGGGACGCCGAGGATGTCCGCCTGCAGCTGCATGCACAGCTCGTTGGCGGTGACGCCGCCGTCCACCCGCAGCACGTCGAGAGTGACGCCCGAGTCGTTCTGCATGGCCTCGACGACGTCCCGGGTCTGGTAGCAGATCGCCTCCAGGGTCGCCCGCGCGAGATGAGCGTTGGTCGTGGCGCGGGTGAGCCCGACGATCGCGCCGCGGGCGTCCGAACGCCAGTACGGCGCGAACAGGCCGGAGAACGCCGGGACGAAGTAGATGCCGCCGTTGTCCTCGACCTGGCGGGCCAGGCTTTCGCTCTGCGACGCGCCGCTGATGATGCCGAGCTGGTCGCGCAGCCACTGCACGGCCGACCCGGTGACGGCGATCGACCCTTCCAGCGCGTAGACGGGCTTCTCGTCGCCGAACTGGTAGCACAGCGTCGTGAGCAGGCCGTGCTTCGAGCGGACCAGCTCGTGGCCGGTGTTGAGCAGCAGGAAGTTGCCGGTGCCGTAGGTGTTCTTGGCCTCGCCGGGCCGGAAGCAGACCTGCCCGACGGTCGCCGCCTGCTGGTCGCCGAGGACGCCGGTGATCGGCACCTCGCCGCCGAGCGGGCCGTCCGCGCGGGTGGTGCCGAAGAAGCCGGGGTCCGACGACGGCCGGATCTTCGGCAGCATCTGCCGCGGGACGCCGAAGAACGACAGCAGCTCGTCGTCCCAGTCGAGGGTTTCGAGGTCCATCAGCATGGTGCGCGACGCGTTGGTCGGGTCGGTGACGTGGACGCCGCCGTCCGGGCCGCCGGTGAGGTTCCAGATCAGCCACGAGTCGGTGGTGCCGAAGAGGGCGTCGCCCTTTTCGGCGTCCTCGCGCACGCCGTCGACGTTTTCGAGGATCCACTGCAGCTTGCCGCCGGAGAAGTACGTCGCGGGCGGGAGGCCGGCCTTGCGGCGGATGACGTCGCCCTTGCCCTCGCGCTCCAGCGCGGAGGCGATCCGGTCGGTGCGCGTGTCCTGCCAGACGATCGCGTTGTGGTACGGGCGGCCGGTGCGGCGGTTCCACACGACGGTGGTCTCGCGCTGGTTGGTGATGCCGAGCGCGGCGAGGTCACCCGCGGTCAGGTTGGACTTGGTGAGCGCGGTGGCGATGACCGAGCGGGTGCGTTCCCAGATCTCGGTGGCGTCGTGCTCGACCCAGCCGGGCTTGGGCAGGATCTGCTCGTGCTCGAGCTGGTGGCGGGCGATCTCGTTGCCGCCGTGGTCGAAGATCATGAAGCGGGTGCTGGTGGTGCCCTGGTCGACGGCACCGACGAAGTCCGGCATGGTCGTGCTCCTTCTCAGGCGGCGGTCTCGAAGTCCTTGGCGGGCATGGCGTCCAGCGGGTCCCCGGCGGGCAGGTGGCGCTCGATGAGGAACTTGTAGATGCCGCCGCCGACGATCGCGCCGAGGACGGGCGCCACGATCGGGATCCACCAGTAGGGGAAGCCGTACTGGTCGGACCACGCCGTGTCGTAGCCGGTCAGCCAGGAGGCCAGGCGCGGGCCGAAGTCGCGGGCGGGGTTGATCGCGTAGCCGGCGTTGGTGCCCCAGGCCATGCCGATCGCGACGACGAGGAAGCCGACGACGACCGGGGCCAGGTTCGCGCCCGGCGAGGTGTTGCGGAGGTCGGTGATGGCGAAGATCACCAGGACGAGGATCGCGGTGCCGATGATCTGGTCGCGGAAGGCGCCCCAGTCACCCACCGGGAGCGTGCCGTTACCCGGGAGGGTGGAGAACACGCCCTGGGTCTTGATCGTGAGGCCGGGGTCCTTGGCGTTGAGCACCTCGGTGTAGTTCCAGCGCACCAGCAGCGCGGCGAGGAACGCGCCGGCGGTCTGGGCCAGGGCGTAGGGGGCGACCTTGCGCCATTCGAAGCCCTTGAAGACCGCGAGGGCGACGGTCACGGCCGGGTTCAGGTGCGCGCCGCTGATCCGCGAAGCGACGTAGACACCGAGCGTGACACCGAGGCCCCAGGCCCAGGCGATGCTGTCGTGGTCCCCGATGCCCGCGGCGGCGACCTGCGCCACCACCCCGCACCCGAACAGGATGAGGATCATCGTCCCCACGAACTCGGCGGCCATCTCGCCGGCGAGTCCGTGGGCCTTGAGGTTTCGCACCATTGCTTCCTCCACAAAGGACCGTTCATTCCCCCTGGTGAGTGAAAGTTAAGTTCACGAAAACACCCGGTCAACGCGGCCGGGTCGGCATTGTCGAACGCGCGAAGACGATGTTCGACATTGTCGAATCAGAGCCGGTCGGGCTAGGGTCGCGGACGTGCCGGGTCCGATCCAGTCCATCGAGCGCGCCGCCGCGATCCTCAAGCTGCTGGCGCGCGGCTCGGGCCGTCTGGGTGTCGGCGAGATCGCCGAGTCCCTCGAACTGGCCAAGGGGACGGCGCACGGCATCCTGCGGACGCTGCAGGGCGTCGGGTTCGTCGAGCAGGACCGCGACACGGGCAAGTACCAGCTCGGAGCCACGCTGCTGCACCTGGGCACGAGCTACCTGGACGTCAACGAGCTGCGCTCCCGCGCGATCAACTGGGCCGACGCGCTGGCGTCGCGCAGCGGCGAGGCGGTCCGGATCGGCGCGCCGCTGGAGGGCCGGGTGCTGGTCGTGCACCACGTGTTCCGCCCGGACGACAGCCTGCAGACCCTGGACGTCGGTACCCTGCTGCCCCTGCACGCGACGGCGCTGGGCAAGGTCCTGCTGGCCTACGACACGACGTTGAAGGCCACGCCGGAGCCGTACACGCGCCGGACGCTGGTCACCCAGACGGCGATCAAGCGGGCGTGTGCGAAGGTACGCGAAGCGGGCTGGGCGGAGGAGAACGGCGAGATGATCTCCGGCGAGGCGGGCATCGCGGCCCCGATCCGCGGCCACGGCGGCATCGTGGTGGGCGCGATCGGCGTGTCGGGAGCGATCGAGCGCATCTGCGAGCACGACGGCAGCCCCAACCCCCGGCTGCTGGGCCACGTCCGCGACGCGGCGCGCGCGGTTTCGCGTGATCTCGGCGCGTCCCGATGGTGAGGGAGGTGAGCACGTGGTCCAGCGGTACGTGATGTCCATCGACCAGGGCACCACCTCCACCCGGTGCATCCTGTTCGACGCGCGCGGCCGGCTCGTCTCCGTCGTGCAGCGGGAACACCAGCAGCACTTCCCGCGCCCCGGCTGGGTCGAGCACGACGCCGGCGAAATCTGGCGGAACCTCTCGCGGATCGTCCCGCAAGCCCTCGCCGATGCCGGCGCCACCGCGGGGCAGGTCGTCGGCCTCGGGATCGCCAACCAGCGGGAGACCACCGTCCTCTGGGACCGGCACACTGGCAACCCGATCGGGCGGGCCATCGTCTGGCAGGACACCCGCACCGACGCCATGCTCGAACAGCTGGCCCGCGAACCCGGCGCCGACCGCGTCCGGCAGCTGTGCGGCCTCCCCCTGGCGACGTACTTCTCCGCGCCGCGGATCCGCTGGCTGCTCGAACGTACGCCCGGCCTGCGCGAACGCGCCGAGCGCGGCGACGTCCTCTTCGGCACCATCGAGAGCTGGCTGATCTGGAACCTCACCGGCGGCGCCGAGGGCGGCGTGCACATCACCGACGTCACCAACGCCTCGCGCACCATGCTGATGAACCTGCGCACCCTGAACTGGGACGACGAGCTCCTCGACTTCTTCGACGTCCCGCGCGCGATGCTGCCGCAGATCCGCTCCTCCACCGAGGTGTACGGCACCACCAGCCGGGTCGTGCCCGGCATCCGGATCGCGGCGGCGCTCGGCGACCAGCAGGCCGCGCTGTTCGGCCAGACCTGCTTCGCGCCCGGCGAGGCGAAGTGCACGTACGGCACCGGCAGCTTCCTGCTGCTCAACACCGGCTCGACACCCGTGCTCTCCACGCACGGCATGCTCACCACGGTCGGCTTCAAGATCGGCGACGAGCCGGCGGTGTACGCCCTCGAAGGCTCGATCGCCGTCACCGGGTCGCTGGTCCAGTGGTTCCGCGACGGCCTCGAGCTGATCGGCAGCGCGCCGGAGATCGAGACCCTCGCAAGGACGGTCGAGGACAACGGCGGCTGCTACATCGTCCCCGCGTTCTCCGGGCTGTTCGCGCCGCACTGGCACAGCGAGGCCCGCGGGGTGATCGCCGGGCTGACGTCGTACATCACCAAGGGCCACCTCGCGCGGGCGGTGCTGGAGGCGACCGGCTGGCAGACCCGCGAGGTCGTCGACGCGATGAACGCCGACTCGGGCCTGGCCCTGAAGACGCTCAAGGTCGACGGCGGGATGACCGCGGACAACCTGCTGATGCAGTGCATCGCGGACGTCCTCGACGTGCCGGTGGTCCGTCCGATGGTGGCCGAGACGGTGTCGCTCGGCGCGGCGTACGCGGCCGGGCTGTCCGTCGGGTACTGGCCGGACCTCGAGGGGCTGCGACGCAACTGGCACCGGGCCGGGCAGTGGCTGCCGGCGATGGACCCGGCCCGCCGCGACTCCGAATACGCGCATTGGCGCCAGGCGGTCGAGCTGACGTTCGGCTGGATGCGCCCGGGCCCGGCCGCGGTCCCGCCCGGGTCCGACCTGGTCGAGGTGCTGCTGGCCGACCACCGCCGGTTCGAGCAGCTGTTCCGCGACCTGCGCAACACCGAGGCCGACCGCCCGGCCCTGGTCGCGGAGCTGGCCGCCCTGCTGGTCGCCCACGCGACGGCGACCGAGCGGATCGTCCGGCCGGACTCCCCCGGTGTGCCGTTCGCCGACGACCTCCTGGCGGTCCTCGAAGAAAGCGACTTCGACAAGACGTTGCTACGCCTGGAGAACGTCGTGGACGCCCACGTCCGCGGCGAGGAACGCGGGCTGCTCAACGACCTGCGCCGCACGATGTCCACATCGGACCGCACGGGCCTGGGCCGCGCGTTCGTGGCCGAGCGCGGCCGCCAGCTGGACCTCGACTGCGGCAACGCCGACCACGTCCGCGACCTCGGCGACCGCCTGACGCTCTAGAGGTAGCCGGGAAAGGGTTGCGCGCTCAGGAACACCGCGCCCGCGGCGTCGTACATCGCCTCCGTCAGGAACGCGTGCTGCGGGACCACCGCCGCGTCGCGCAGGTGGCGCTGCAGCGGGTGGTCCGCCTCGATCGCCGACGTGCCGCCCAGCGTGTACGCCGCCCGCACCACGTCGAAGCCGACGCGGGCCGCGTGCGCCGCCGCCAGCCGGAGCAGGCTCACCTGCTCCGGTCCCGGCGTCCCCTCCGACGCCGCTTCCCAGGCCTCCTCCGTGACTTCGTAGAAGAACGCGCGCACCGAACGGAGGTCCGCTTCGGCCTTCGCGAGCGCGATCCGGGCGTACGCGCGGTCGGCGAGCACCGGGCCGCCGGTGAGCCCGGCGCGGCCCGCGCCGAACGCCGTCACGTGGTTCAGCGCCGCCCGGGCGATGCCGACGTTGACCACCGCGAGCACCTGCGAGGCGTACGCGAGCGCCGGGTAGCGGTAGAGCGGCTCGTCGATCGTGCTGCCGCCGCCGCGGACGAACGTCCACTCCGCCGGCACGACGACGTCGTCCACCCGCAGGTCGTGGCTGCCGGTGCCGCGCATCCCGACCGCGTCCCAGGTTTCGACGACCTCGGCGCGCGCCGCCGGCAGGACCGCGGTGCGCGGCCGGCCCGCGCCGCCCGGCCCGATGCCGACGCCGAGGTAGTCGGCGGCGAGGCAGCCGCTGGCCAGGCGCCACTGCCCGCGGACCCGGAACCCGCCCGGCACCTCCTCGGCCGGCTGCACGGGGAAGAGCGCGCCGGCGAACACGAGGTCCGGGCCGTCGGCGTAGAGCCGCTCCTGCGTCTCGGGTGGCAGCGCCGCGAGGTAGACGCCCGAAGCGCCGAAGCTCGCGACCCAGCCGGCGGATCCGTCCACTTCGGACATCCGCTCCACCATCCGGAGGAACTCCGCGGGCGGGCGAGCGTCGCCACCGAAGCGTTTCGGCGTGGTCGCGCGGTAGAAGCCGGCGAGGCGGAACTTGTCGACCACGTCCCGCGGCACGTGCCGCCGCCGGGTGAACTCCCCGGCCCGGCGCGCCACCTCCGCCAGCGCCGCGTCGAAGGCCGGCGAAGTCCCCCAGGTTGGCGCCATCCGGCCAGGGTAGCCGGTCAGGACACCGACGGACGGCTGCTTTCCCGCACCACCAGCTCGGCCTCGACCGTCGCGCGCGGCAGCGGCACCACCCCGTCGATCGCGGCGGTGAGCACCACGAGCGTCTGCCGGCCGGCGGCGAGGAAGTCCTGGCGGATCGTCGTCAGCGGGGGCGCGAAGTAGGCCGCCTCGGGGACGTCGCCGAAGCCGACGACGTGGGCGTCGCGCGGGACCCGCACCCCGGCTTCGGCGAACGCCGCGAGCAGCCCGAGGGCCATGTGGTCGTTGGCGGTGAACACCGCGCACATCCGGACTTCGACCGCGAGCGACTGCCCGGCCCGGTAGCCGGACCGGGCCGACCAGTCGCCGCGGAGCACCGGCGGGACGTCCGCGCCGTGCCGCTCAAGGGCCTCACGCCAGCCGCGTTCGCGGGCACGCGCGATCGGCGCGTCCTCCGGGCCGCCGACGTGCCAGACGGTCGAGTGGCCGATGTCGAGGAGGTGCTCGGTGGCCCGTCTCGCGCCGTCGTACTGGTCCGCGGCCGCGGCCGGGACGAGCGGAACGCCGACGACCGGCGGGTGTTCGGCGAAGAGGTGCGGGTCGAGCAGGACGATCCCCGCCACGCCCTGCAGCCGCAGGCCGGCCACCGCGGCCGGCACCGCGGAGCGGCCGCGCCCCGGCACGCTGAAGACGACGAGGGCGTACCCGACTTCCCGGGCGGCGGCGCGCAGGCCGTTGAGGAGCGGCCCCGACGCGGCGGTTCCCGTGGCGATCACGCCGAGCGTGCCCCGCCGGACCGGCATGCGGAGGGGACCTGCGTCGTCCACGGACATGCCGCCGATGTTAACGATCACACCGGCAGACGTGAACTTCCTTCACTTTCCATAAATAACGAAACGATAACGCGGGAAAGGCGCGGTGAACCGGCCTCGCGCCGGAGCCGTTTCAGCCAATGCCGGAACCAGTGACACCAGGCGCGGTTCCCCGATTCCCGCGCCCCGAGGTGGCACTCCCCTGGGTTCCGCGCGCCTCCCCATCGGGCACGCAGATGCACTCCGTCGTGCCCGGAAAACCGAAGAAGGTGACCATGCCCCGGAAAACATCCCCCGCCACGGGCAGACATCGCATCAGCCGCCGTACCAAGATCGCGACCGGCGGTCTCGCCCTCGCGCTCGCGGTCGGCGGCATCGTCGTCGCGACCACGGCCGGACGCACCGGCGAGGCCAGCGCGGATCCCGCCGACGCGTCGTTCTTCCTCGACATCGCGAAGGTGCCAGCCGGTGTTAACGTGAACAAAGCGCTGCAGGGCAAGGGTGCGCGCGGCACGTTCACCGTGGACTGCGGCCGCAACGAAAACCAGCACTTCAACCCCGACAACTTCATTGCGCAGCCCGGCATCAAGAACGGCGCCCAGCACCTGCACGACTACGTCGGCAACCTTTCGACGAACGCCGACTCGAACAACAAGAGCCTGGTCAAGGCCGGCACCACCTGCAAGAACGGCGACAAGTCCGCCTACTTCTGGCCCGTCGTCCGCATCGACACGGGCGAAGAGGAAGAACAGAACCCGCCCGCCACGCAGCCGGACCGCGCCGGGAGCGCGAGTGACAAGGCGAGCAGCCAGGTCGACTGCCCGGACGTCGCGAGCAAGCTCCCCGACGTCCCGGACCAGGCCATGGACGAGGTGAACCGCAACCTCGACCTGCTCGACAAGCAGATCGACGAGGCGAACGCGCGGATCGCCAAGGGCGACCTGAAGACTCCGCAGGACATCCAGAACGCCGTCGTGGGTCCGCTGAAGGACAAGCGCGCGGCGACGATCGACCGGATCGCCATCGCGATCGGCCGCCGCGCCGCCAAGCCGACGAACCTCGGCGGGCTCGCGGCGTGCGTGCTCAAGCAGAACGGCCAGGGTGGTCTCGACAACGGCGGGCAGAACAGCACCGGCCAGCCGGCCGAGCTGCCCGGCGTCAACGACCAGAACGAGGTGGCCGGCAACGACGGCGAGATCCAGCGCGTCCGCTCGGCGACGATCACGTTCACCAGCGGCGGCGCGAACAAGGTCGTCGCGATGCCGCAGTTCCTCCGCATCCTCTACGGCGACGCCAAGCAGAGCACCAACGGCCCGGCCAACGCGCGGCCCAGCTGGACCTGCACCGGCTTCGAGGACCGGTTGACCGACCACTACCCGATCTGCCCGGCGAACAGCAAGGTCGAGCGCATCCACGCCTTCCCGAACTGCTGGGACGGCAAGAACATCGACAGCGCGAACCACCGCACGCACATCGTGTTCGCCGACCAGCAGGGCAAGTGCCCGCAAGGGTTCAAGAACGTGCCGCAGCTGGTGATGAAGCTGGTCTACGACATCCCGCACGACATCCAGGTCAAGGGCCAGTACAAAGTGGACGCCTTCCCGCAGGAGAGCCACAACCCGCGCTCGGACCACGACGACTTCGCGAACGTCATGGGCCAGCGGCTGATGAACCAGGTGGTCAAGTGCATCAACAGCGGTCAGCGCTGCAAGCAGTGACCGGATTCAGGAGACCGTGACGGAATAGCTGTTCGCGGCGAAGTCCAGTCCACCGGCGGACGAGGTGATCTCGAAGCCGAACTGGACTTCGCCGAGCGTCACGTCCCCGAACCACCCGCGGGCACGGATCCAGTTCAGCACCGCGAGGACGTCGACGGTGCCCGCGTTGGTGTTCGAGGTGCGCACGAACGAGAACACCGCGTTCGAGCCGTTCGATCCCTTGTAGACGTCCCAGGTGTGGCCGCCGACCGTCGCGGTGGTCTGTTTTGTGCCCAGCGGGCCGACCGCGCCCTGCTTGTTCATCCACAGCATCGTCTCGTAGGCGTTGTTGTCCGCCCAGATATCGTACGCGGTCTCGTACGCACCACTGCCGGGCCGAGTGACGCCGAAGCTGCTGGAGACCCGGCTCAACGCGCTGAGCTTCTTGCCGGCGTTCTTCGCCGCGTGCGGGTACGACTTGACCCCGCCCGTGTTCGGGTGATCGGCCCAGACGCCCCAGTTCGAATACGAATTCGCCCAGATGGTCTGCGGGCCCGCGCCACCGCCCCAGACGTCGTTGCGGACGGTGTAACCACCATTCGACCAGGTCGCCCATTTGTCCGTGGACGACCACGTCGCAGCCGAAGCGACGCCGGCCGAGGTGACCACCGAGGCCGCCACGATCAGGGAAACCGCAAGGGAACGCACGACTTTGTGCATGAGTGAGGTCCTCCGCTGGTGAGGGATTCACCAGCACTATGACCGGCCCGTTACCGCGTGGTCAAGCAATTCGAGAACTTCGAAAAGAAAGGGGCTCCCCCGACCGGGAAAGCCCCTTCCGAAAACACCGGAACTCAGGAAGCCGCGCGGCGTTTCGTCCAGATGTCGTACGCCACCGCCGCCAGCAGCACGACGCCCTTCACCAGCATCACCCGCTCGCTCGGTGCGCCGATCAGCGACATCCCGTTGTTGATCACCGCCATGATCAGCCCGCCAGTGATCGCGCCGACGACCTTGCCCACGCCGCCCTGGACCGCCGCGCCGCCGATGAACGCCGCCGCGATCGCGTCCAGCTCGAAGTTCACGCCCGCCGTCGGGCCCGCCTGGTTCAACCGGCCCGCGAAGATGATCCCCGCCAAAGCCGCCAGCACGCCCATGTTGACGAAGATCCAGAACGTCACCGACTTGACCTTGACACCCGAAAGCGTCGCGGCCTGCAGGTTGCCGCCCACGGCGTAGATGTGCCGGCCGAACACCGACTTCCCGGCCACTAGCGAGTAGCCGAGCACCAGCACCGCCAGCAGGATCAGCACCCACGGCAGGTTCTTGAACCGCGCCAGCTGCACCACCAGGGCCAGCACCAGCACCGCGATCCCGGCGATCTTGAGCACGAACACCGCGAACGGGTCGACGTCCTGGCCGTAGCCCAGCCGGGCCGAGCGCTTGCGCCACTGGGTAAACACGATCCCGGCCACCGCCGCCACGCCCGCGAGCAGGGACACCAGGTCGGCGCCGCCGAGCGGGCCGAGGGCGATGTTGCCCAGGTAGCCGTCGGTGAAGCCGTTCGACAGCGTGCGGATCGTGTCCGGGAACGGGCCGATGCCCTGGTTGCCCAGCACCGTCAGGGTCAGCGCGCGGAACACGAGCATCCCCGCCAGCGTCACGATGAACGCCGGGATGCCGAAGTAGGCGACCCAGTAACCCTGCCAGGCGCCGATCACCGCGCCGACGACGAGCGTGATCAGCACCGCCCAGAACCACGGCAGGTGCCAATTCACCATCAGCACGGCCGACACCGCGCCGGTCACCGCGACGACCGACCCGGCGGACAGGTCGATGTGCCCGGAGATGATCACCAGGATCATCCCGATCGCGAGGATCAGCACGTAGGAGTTCTGCACGATGATGTTGGAGATGTTCTGCGGTTCCAGCAGCGCACCGCCGGTGAGCACCTCGAACAACACCACGATCAGCGCGAACGCGACGTAGATGCCGCTCTGGCGCGGGTTGATCGAGATCCGCCGGGCGGAGCGCTCGGCCGGGGGCGCGTCGGGACGCGCTTCGGTCGTGGTCATTGCCGTTCCTTGGTCATGTACTGCATGAGCAGTTCTTGGGTGGCTTCTTCGCGGGTCGCCTCGCCGGTGATCCGCCCGGCCGACAGCGCGTAGATCCGGTCGCAGAGCCCGAGCAGCTCCGGCAGCTCGGAGGAGATGACCAGCACGGCCTTCCCCTGCGCGGCCAGTTCGTTGATGATCGTGTAGATCTCGAACTTCGCGCCGACGTCGATGCCGCGGGTCGGCTCGTCGAGGATCAGCACGTCCGGGTCGGTGAAGATCCACTTGGCCAGCACGACCTTCTGCTGGTTGCCGCCGGAGAGCTTCCCGGTCACGCTGCGCACGGTCGGCGCCTTGATCGAAAGGCTCCGCCGGTACCCGACGGCCGTCTCGTGCTCGGCGTGCTCGTTGACCCAGCCGCGCTTGGCCAGCTTGCCGAGCCCCGCCGCGGACACGTTGCGCTGGATGTCCTCGATCAGGTTGAGCCCGTACCGCTTCCGGTCCTCGGTGGCGTAGGCGATGCCGTGGCGGACGGCGTCGCGCACCGACCGGACGTCGATCTCCTTCCCGTGCTTGAGGATCCGCCCGGAGATGTCCTTGCCGTAGGACCGGCCGAACACGCTCATCGCGAGCTCGGTCCTGCCCGCGCCCATCAACCCGGCGAGGCCGACGATCTCCCCGCGCCGCAGCGAAAGCGACGCGTTGTCGACGACGACCCGGCCGGCCTGGGTGGGGCTGTGCACGGTCCAGTCCTCGATCCGCAGCACCTCTTCGCCGATGTCCGGCTCCCGGGGCGGGAACCGGTGCTCGAGGTCGCGGCCGACCATCCCGGTGATGATGCGTTCTTCGGTCAGGCCGGCCGCGTCGAGGGTGTCGATGGTGCGGCCGTCGCGCAGGATCGTGACGGTGTCGGCGATCGCGGTCACCTCGCCGAGCTTGTGCGAGATGATCACGCAGGTCACGCCGTCGGAACGCAGCTCGCGCAGCAGCTCCAGCAAGTGGGCCGAGTCCTCGTCGTTGAGCGCCGCGGTGGGCTCGTCGAGGATCAGCAGCCGGACCTCCTTGGACAGCGCCTTGGCGATCTCGACCAGCTGCTGCTTGCCGACCCCGAGGTCCCGCACCGGAGTCACCGGGTTTTCCGCGAGGCCGACGCGCCGCAGGAGCGCGCCGGCCTCGTGGTTGGTGCGGTTCCAGTCGATCCAGCCCCGCTTGCCGCGTTCGTTGCCGAGAAAAATGTTCTCCGCTATCGAGAGCTGCCCGCACAGCGCGAGCTCCTGGTGGATGATCACGATTCCGTGCCGCTCGCTGTCGCGGACCGAACCGAACTCACACCGCTGCCCGTCGAAGTGGATCTCACCGTCGTACGTCCCGTGCGGGTAGACGCCGGAGAGCACCTTCATCAAGGTGGACTTCCCGGCGCCGTTCTCCCCGCAGATCGCGTGGATCTCGCCGCTGTTCACGGAAAGGGTGACGTCCGACAGCGCCTTGACCCCGGGGAAGGTCTTGGTGATCCCGCGCATGCCGAGCAGTTCGGTCATTTCAGCTGACCTGCCGTGTAGTAGCCCGAGTCGACGAGTTCCTTCTGGTAGTTGGCCTTGTCGACGGTCACCGGCTGCAGGAGGAACGACGGGACGACCTTCTTGCCGTTGTCGTAGTCCTTGGTGTTGTTGACCTCGGGCTTGCCGCCCTTGAGCACCGCGTCGGCCATCTTCACCGTGGTGTCGGCGAGGATGCGGGTGTCCTTGAAGATCGTCGAGTACTGCTCACCGGCGATGATGGACTTGACCGAGGCGACCTCGGCGTCCTGCCCGGTGACGACCGGGTACGGCTGGCCGGCGGTGCCGTAGCCGTTGCTCTTCAGGGCCGAGAGGATGCCGATCGACAGGCCGTCGTACGGCGAAAGCACACCCGCGACCTTCGCGCCGCCGGTGTAGGTCTTGGTGAGCAGGTCCTCCATGCGGCGCTGCGCGGTGGCCGGGTCCCAGCGCAGGATCGCCGCGCGGGCGAAGTCCGTCTGGGTGCTCTTGACCACGAGCTTGCCGCTGTCCATCAGCGGCTTGAGCACGGACATCGCGCCGTTGAAGAAGAACGTCGCGTTGTTGTCGTCGGGCGAACCGGCGAACAGCTCGATGTTGAACGGACCGGCGCCGTCGCCCAGCCCCTTGACCAGCGAGTTCGCCTGCTCGACGCCGACCTTGAAGTTGTCGAAGGTCGCGTAGTAGTCGACGTTCGGCGAGTTGCGGATCAGCCGGTCGTAGGCGATGACCGGGATCTTGCGGTCGGCCGCCTCCTGCAGCTGGGTGGTGATGGCGGTGCCGTCGATCGAGGCGATGACCAGGAGCTTCGCGCCCTTGGTGATCTGGTTCTCGATCTGGTTGACCTGCGTCGGGATGTCGTTCTCGGCGTACTGCAGGTCGACCTTGTAGCCGAGCTTCTCCAGCGCCGACTTGATGTTGTCGCCGTCGTGGATCCACCGTTCCGACGACTTCGTCGGCATGGTGACGCCGACCAGGCCGCCCGCCGCGCTCGCGGCGCCGGGTGCCGCCGTCTGGTCGGCGGTCTTCTGGCTCGAGCCGCACGCGGACAACGTCAGCACGAGCCCCGCGGCGGCGATCCCCGCGATTGTTCTGGTGAACTTCATTGTTCCTTCTTCCTTTCTCAGAAACCCTGGGCGAGGCGGTGGTACGCCTGGTTCCAGCGGATGCGGTCGGCGAAGCCGTGCGGGGTGGTGTCCTTGTCGATCACCAGCAGTTCGACGCCGAGGAGGTTCGCGAAGTCGCGAAGGGTTTCGGTGCCCACGGCCTGGGTGAGCACGGTGTGGTGCGGCCCGCCCGCGGTGATCCACGACTCGGCGGACGTCGACAGCGACGGCGCCGGCTCCCACACCGCCCGCGCCACGGGCAGGTTCGGCAGCGGCTCGTCGGGCGCGACGACCTCGATCTCATTGGCGACCAGGCGGAACCGGTCGCCGAGGTCGACCAGGCCGAGGGTGACGCCGGGCCCGGGCCGGGCGTCGAACACGAGCCGCACCGGGTCCTCGCGGTCACCGATGCCGAGCGGGTGGATCTCGCAGGTCGGCTTCGCGGCGGCGATGCTGGGGCAGACCTCGAGCATGTGCGCGCCGAGGATCTTCGGCGTGCCCGGCCCGAAGTGGTAGGTGTAGTCCTCCATGAACGAGGTGCCCCAGCCGATGCCGACACCCATCGCCTTGACCGCCGCGAGCAGCGCGGACGTCTTCCAGTCGCCCTCGCCGCCGAAGCCGTAGCCGTCGGCCATCAGCCGCTGGACGGCGAGGCCGGGCAGCTGGCGCAGGCCGCCGAGGTCCTCGAAGTTCGTGGTGAACGCGCCGAACCCGCCGTCGGTGAGGAACTTCCGCAGCCCGGCCTCGATCTTCGCCGCGTAGCGCAGCGACTCGTGCTGCGCTCCCCCGGCCGCCAGCTCGGGGACCACCGCGTAGTCCTCGGCGTACTGCGCCACCAGACCATCCACTGTGTCCTTTTCGGACACCGCGTCGACCAGTTCCACCAGGTCGTTGACGCCGTAGGTGTTGACCGAGACGCCGAACCGCAGTTCGGCCTCGACCTTGTCCCCCTCGGTGACGGCGACGTCGCGCATGTTGTCGCCGAACCGGGCCAGCCGGAGGTTGCGCAGGTGGTCGGCGCCGATCGCGGCCCGCGCCCACGCGTCGATCCGCGCGACGACGACCGGGTCGGAGACGTGCCCGGCGACGGTCTTGCGCGGGATGCCGAGCCGCGTCTGGACGAACCCGAACTCGCGGTCGCCGTGCGCGGCCTGGTTGAGGTTCATGAAGTCCATGTCGATGGTGGACCACGGCAGGGCTTCGTTGAGCTGGGTGTGCAGGTGCAGCAGCGGCTTGCGCAGCGCGTCCAGCCCGGTGATCCACATCTTCGCGGGCGAGAAGGTGTGCATCCATGCGATGACGCCGACGCAGGCGGCGTCGGCGTTGGCCTCCTGCAGGACCCGGCGGATCGACGACGCCTCGGTCAGCACCGGCTTGCCGACGATCTCGGCCGGCAGCCCGCCGGAGGCGGCCAGGAGCTGCTGGATCCGCAGGGACTGGCCGGCGACCTGTTCGAGGGTTTCCTCGCCGTAGAGGGCCTGGCTGCCGGTGAGGAACCAGAGCTGGGGTTTCGACGCGCGGGTCATCGTTTCTCCTGGAAGCGTTTCAGTGCTGGCCGTAGACGTTCTGGTACCGGGCGTAGAGCCGGTCGACGTCCTCGGGTGGGAGGGGTTCGGGCGTGCCGAGCTCGAAGGCCTTGTGCACGGTGCGGGCGACGTCCTCGACCATCACCGCGGCCTTGACCGCGTCACGCGCCGTGCGGCCGACGGTGAACGGGCCGTGGTTGCGCATCAGCACGGCCTTGGAACGGCTCGTGCGCAGCGTCTCGACGATGCCGCGGCCGATCGAGTCGTCCCCGATCAGGGCGAACGGGCCGACCGGGACGTCCCCGCCGAACTCGTCGGCGATCATCGTGAGCACGCACGGGATCGGCTCGCCCCGGGCGGCCCACGCCGTGGCGTAGGTCGAGTGCGTGTGGACGACGCCACCGATCTCGGGCATGTGCCGGTAGACGTAGGCGTGCGCGGCGGTGTCCGACGACGGCGCCAGCTCGCCGTGGACCAGTTCGCCGTGCAGGTCGGTGACGACCATGGTGTCGGCGGACAGGTCGTCGTAGGAGACGCCCGAGGGCTTGATCACCATCAGCTCGCGGCCGGGCACGCGGGCCGAGACGTTGCCCGCGGTCCAGATGACCAGCGCGTTGCGGGTCAGCTCGCCGTGCAGGTTCGCCACGGTCTCCCGGAGTTCGGCGACGGTGTCGAGGACTTCATCGGTCAGGGAGGACATCAGGACCTTCCTTTCGCGACAGCGCGACGGCGGGCCGCGAGGCGGTGCATGACATCGTTGGCGCCGCGGCCGAAGTAGTCGTGCAGCGTCGTGTATTCGGCGTACAGCTCGTCGTAGGCGGTGACGTGCGCGGGCACCGGCTGGTACACCGCGCGCTGGACCGAGCCCATCGCGGCGGCGGCCGCGCGGATGTCCGGGTGGGCCCCGGCGGCGACGGCCGCGTGGATCGCGGACCCGAGCGCGGGTCCCTGTCCGGAGCCGATGACCGATAGCGGGAGGTTCGTGACGTCGGCGTAGATCTGCATGAGCAGCGCGTTCTTCATCAGCCCGCCCGCGATGATCAGCTCGGTGACCGGGACGCCGGCTTCGCCGAACGTCTCGACGATCTTGCGGGTGCCGAACGCCGTTGCCTCGAGCAGTGCGCGGTAGACGTCCTCGGGGCGGGTGGCCAGGGTCTGGCCGACGATGACGCCGGACAGTTCGTGGTCGACCAGCACCGACCGGTTGCCGCTGTGCCAGTCCAGGGCGACCAGGCCGTGTTCGCCGATCTCCTGCCGGGCGGCGAGCCGGGTGAGCTGCTCGTGACCGTCGTGCGCGAAGTGCTCGACGAACCAGCCGAAGATGTCGCCGACGCCGCTCTGCCCGGCTTCGTAGCCCCAGAGACCGGGGACGATCCCGCCGTCGACGACCCCGCACATGCCGGGGACCTCGTGCAGTTCGGCGCCGTTCATGACGTGGCACGTCGAGGTGCCCATGATCGCGACCATCTGGCCGGGCTCGACGGCGTTCGCCGCCGGCGCGGTCACGTGCGCGTCGACGTTGCCGACGGCGACCGCGATGCCTTCGGGCAGCCCGGTCCAGGCGGCGGCCTCCGCGGTGAGCCCGCCGGCGCGGGAGCCCAGCGCGCCCAGGGGGTGTTCGAGCTTGTCGGCCACGAAGGACTCGAAGCCGGGCGCGAGCTCGCGGAGGAAGTCGCGGCTCGGGTACTGGCCGTCCTGCAGGATGCCCTTGTACCCGGCCGTGCACGCGTTGCGGACGTACACCCCGCTCAGCTGCCAGACGATCCAGTCGGCCGCCTCGACCCAGTGCCGCATCGCCGCGTAGACGTCCGGGGCCTCTTCGAAGACCTCGAGGCCCTTGGCGAACTCCCACTCCGACGAGATCAGCCCGCCGTAGCGCGGCAGCCACTTCTCGCCGCGGGTGCGGGCCAGCTCGTTGATCCGGTCGGCCTGGGGCTGGGCCGAGTGGTGCTTCCACAGCTTGACGTAGGCGTGCGGCTCGGCCTCGAACTCGGGCAGCTCGCACAGCGGCGTGCCGTCGGCGGTCGCCGGGACCATGGTGCACGCGGTGAAGTCGGTCGCGATGCCGACGACGGCCGCCGGGTCCGCCCCCGCATCGGCGAGCGCGGCGGGAACGGCGGTGCGGAGCACGCCGACGTAGTCCGCGGGCACCTGCAGCGCCCAGTCCGGCGGCAGCGCGCGGCCGGACGCGGGCAGCGTCTCGTCGAGCACGCCGTGCGGGTACTCGAAGACCGCGCTGCCCAGTTCGGCGCCGTCGGCCACGCGCACGACCACCGCACGTCCCGAGAGCGTGCCGAAGTCGACGCCCACGACGAGAGGGTCTGCTGACACTTCTGGTTCCTTTCCGGTACGGCTCAACGGCCGGTCATCACGAGAGTCGTCACGGAGTTGGCGGGCAACGTCAGCTTCGACGTCGCCGCCAGCCCGGTGATCTCCCTGGTCTGCGGCACGATGGCGGTCGGCGCGGCGAGGCTGTTGCGGCCCGCCGGGTCGCCGGTGAGCGTGGTGAGCGTCCCGGTGCCGTCGACCGCCGTGACGCCGGTGAGCGCCAGCCGCGCGGTCTGCACCTGCCCGGTCGGGTTGACGAGCTTGACCGTGAACGTCTTCTTTCCCGCCTTGGTGGTCACGTTGACCACCTGCCGCAGCGGGCTGCCTTGGCTGAGGCGGCTGGTGACGATCTGCTTGCCGAGCGTGCTGGAGAACATCTGCTGCACCCAGTACGACGGCGAGCCGTAGCTGCTCCCGGCGTCGAGGCCGATCAGGTTGACCGGCCAGTTGGCCTGGTTTTCGTGCACCAGCACCGGCGCGTACATCGAGCCGATGACGATGTCGCTGTTGCGCTCCAGCCCGGTGAGGAACGCGGCTTCGCCGATCGCGGCGGCCAGGGTGCCGGTGGGCCGGCCGTCCTGGGCGCCGTACTCGCCGACGAGGATCTCCGGGCCGCTGCGGTCCGCGGTGTCGTAGCGGGTCGAGTTGTCCGTGAACCACTGCGGCGACTGGTAGTAGTGGTCGTCCGCGGCGTCCGGGCGCACGCCGGTCGGGGTGCTCGACGCGGCCCCGCCCTGCAGGCCGCCGGTCGTCGCGATGACCGTCAGCTGCGGGTACTTCGCCTTGATCGCGTTGTACATGTCGGTGAAGCGCCAGGCGTAGCTGCCCGACCCGTCGAACCAGTCCTCGTTGCCGACCTCGACGTAGTGCAGGTCGAACGCGGCCGGGTGCCCGTCGGCGATCCGCTTCGCACCCCACGCCGTGGAGGCGTCGCCGATGGCGTACTCGATCTCGTCGAGCGCTTCCTGGACGTACTGCGGGTAGTCGGCCTGGCTGACGTGCTGGCCGTTGAGGGTGTAGCCGGCGAACAGCGCGAGCAGCGGCTGCGCGCCGATGTCCTCGGACAGCTTGAGGTAGTCGAGGATGCCGAAGCCGTCGGTGGACCAGTAGCCCCACGCGGTGTTCTGGTGGCCGGGCCGCTCTTCCGGCTTCCCGATGGTGTTCTTCCACGCGAACCGCGTGTCGAGGGTGTTGCCTTCGAGGTAGTTCCCGCCCGGGACGCGGAACAGGCCGAGCTTCATCGCGGCGAGCTTCTGCCCGAGGTCGAGGCGGACGCCGTGGTTCTTGAAGGTGGGCGGGAACAGCGACACCTGCTGGAACCAGGCGTCCCCGGCGAGCGCCTTCTTCCCCTTGTTCACCAGCGAGACGACGATCCGGTTGTCGGTGGACGTCGTGATCGTCGACGGCGTGGTGAGGCTGAACGTCTGCTGTGCCCAGTCCACGCCGGCCGGCTGGAGGTCCTTGCTCGCCAGCACGGTGCCGTCCGGCTTCTCCAGGCTGACGCGGACCGCGCCGGTCCACGTGCCCCTCGCGAAGAAGCTGCCGGTGTACTTCGTGGACGGCTTGGCGGCGATGCCGTAGTAGCCGACGTTCGCCGCGGCCACGCGCCCACCGGCCGGGACGACGTCGGCGTGCAGCTTCATCGACCGGTCGAGGGCGGTGTTCAGCGGGGTCGCGGTGTCGATCGCGTACGTGCCGGTCGCGCCGGTGGAGGTGAGCAGGGACCAGTACGGGACCGGGGTGTCGCCCGCGCCGCTGCCGCGCTGGTAGGCCTCCTTGAAGGTGCGGTTGCGGACGAGTTCGGCGTACAGCCCGCCTTCGACGGAGTGGCTGATGTCTTCGAGGATCGAGCCGTACGTGGTCGGGCGGGTGTTGGCGCGGACGACGTTGGCGTCGACCGCCAGTTGGTTCGCTCCGGCGAGGGTGCCGATCTGGGCCGCGCTGAGCGGGAAGCGGCGCAGCTCGACCTCGTCGACCGCGCCGGTGAACCCGGCGCCGACGGTGAAGGCCGCCGTGCTGTTCCCGGACGCCGGGCAGGCCGAGACGTCCAGGGTCGTGCCCGTCGGTGTGCCGCAGGTGCTGGTGACCGCGGCCGCGTCACCGTCGGCGTAGACGGTGAGCCGCTGCGAAGCGCGGTCGAGGACGACGGCGGCGTGGTGCCAGTTGCCGTCGGCCAGACCGCCGCCGCTGGTGGTCACCTGGATCGTGCCGACGCGGGCGGTGAGCTTGCCGCCGGCCACGCCGAGGGCATAGCCGTCGCCGTGGTCGACCAGCGTCCCGTCCGCGGCGGTGCGGAACCACGCGGCCAGCGAGAGCGAGCCGGTGCCGGTGTCGAACGCGGGCGAGGTTCCCATGTCCACAGTGGACTTGCCGTCCAGCTGGACGGCCTTGCCCGCCGCGCCCGCAGTCCAGGTCGCTCCGCGGAGCGTGCCGTCGGCGGCGTTGGCCGAAGAGTCGCGGGCGACCGTGCCCGTGCCTTCGTCGAAGTGCCACGACCCGCTCGCGGCCAACGCGGTGACGGCGGACGCGGTCAGCGGCGTCGGGTACGCGCGGACGTCGTCCACTCCCCCGGCGAACCAGTCGGCCGGGCTGCCGGCCCACTTGCCGCGTCCGATGACCAGGTGCCCGCCGGCGGTCCACGGCGTGGTGAACGGGACGCTCTGCTGCAGGGTTCCGTTGACGTACAGGGAAAGCGTGCCGGCGGCGCGGTTGTAGACGCCGACGACGTGCTGCCACTGGTCGGCCTGGGCGGGCAGGGTGGACACCGCCGAGGACGACGCCGCGTCGCCATCGGACGCCCGGCGGGTGAAGGCGAACCGCCCGTCGGCGGTGCGCTGGAGGTAGAAGCCGCTGATGGTCGTGCCGTCGACGCTGACGGCGGTCCGGAAGCCGGTCGCCGCGGTCGGCTTGACCCACGCGGACACCGAAAAGCTCTGCGCCGTGTCGACCACCGGGGCCGGGGCGTCGATCGCCGCGTCGGTGCCGTTGAACGCGGCGCCGTGCGGGCCGACGACGCCGTCGCCCCACGTGGTGCCCCCGGTGAGGGTGGCGGTGCGTGCGTCGAGGGAGTCGTCAGCGGCGGTGGTGCCGGTGCCCTCGTCGAGGGTCCAGTGCCCGGCGATGGCCAGGCGGGCGGCCTCGGCCGCGGTCAGCGGGCCGGAGTAGGCGCGGACGTCGTCGATCGTGCCGTCGACGTAGTCCACCGGGTTGCCGCCGTACTTGCCGCGGCCGATCACCAGGTGGCCGGTGCCGGCCCAGCCGGCGGGCGCGGACACCGTCGCCTGCCGGGTGCCGTCCACGTACAGGGCCAGGGTCGACGCGGCCGCGTCGAACACGCCGGTGAGCTGGTACCACTGGCCGACGACCGGGTCGAAGTTCGCCGAAGCGACGACGCCGTCGGCCGGCGCGTCCCCGGCGAGGCGGGTGAAGGCGAAACGGCGCGAGTCGTCGCGGAACTGGAGGAAGAAGTTGCTGACCTGGTTGCCGTCGACGCTGACGAACGTCTGGAAGCCGGACGTCTTGTCGAGCTTGACCCAGCTGCTGACGGAGAAGCTCTTCGTGGTGTCCAGCACCGGTGCGCCGGCGTCGGCGAAACCACTCGCGCCGTCGGTCGTCAGGGCGCCGCCGCGGATGCCCGGGCCCCAGCCCGCGCCGGAGTTCAGCGTCGCGGGGTGCTCCCCCACGGTGTCGGCGGCGGTCGTGCCACTGCCTTCGTCGAACGTCCAATGCCCGGCGAGCGCCGGGTCGGGGTCGGCCGCGGCGGCCGTGACGGGCAGGGCGGAGAACAAGGTCAGGGCCGCGAGCACGGCCAGGGGGCGCCGGATTCTGCGGAGCATGACTCTCCTTCGAGTGTGAGCGCTCACAGTCAGGGGGTTCGGCGGGTGACGAGGCGTTGCAGGACGATGAAGACGAACAGGAGGGCGCCGGTGATGATCGAGGTCCACCAGGAGTTGAGGGTGCCGTCGAAGGTGATCAGCGTCTGGATGATGCCCAGCACCATGATCCCGAGCACGGTGCCCAGCACGTAGCCGGAGCCGCCGGTGAGGATGGTGCCGCCGATGACCACCGCGGCGATCGCGGTCAGCTCGAGGCCGACGCCGTTGAGCGGGTCCCCGGAAGACTTGTACAGCACCAGCAGCAGCCCGCCGAGGGCCGAGCAGAAGCCGCTGATCGTGTACACCGCGATCTTCGTGCGGCCGGTCTTGAGGCCCATCAGCATCGCGGACTGCGCGTTGCCGCCGATCGAGTAGACCGTGCGCCCGAACCGCGTGAAGGCCAGCACGTAGACCGCGACGGCGACGACGACCAGCGCGACGACCACGCTGATCGAGATGTGCAGCTCCCCGCCCAACGGGATCTGCGTCTGGGCGAGCGTGGCGATCGTCGCGTTGTCGATCGAGTACGCCTCCGTGCTGATCGTGTAGCAGAGCCCGCGGGCGAAGAACATCCCGATCAGCGTCGCGATGAACGGCTGGATCTCGAAGAAGTGGATGAGCGCACCCATCCCGGCGCCGAGCAGCGCGCCGACCACCAGCACCACCGCGATCGCCGCGTACGCGGGCCAGCCGTGCTTCTGCAGCAGGTCCCCGGAGATCACTGTGGACAGTGCGACCACCGACCCGACGGACAGGTCGATGCCGCCGGTGAGGATCACGAACGTCATCCCGACCGCGACCACGAGCAGGAAGGCGTTGTTGATGAACAGGTCGAGCACGACCTGCCCGGACCCGAACGCCTCGTAGCTGGCCGCACCGAAGATGTAGGCCCCGATGAGCAGGGCCATCGTGGCGAGGATCGGGAGGTGCCGTTGGCGCGGCCGGTAACCGCGGACGCGCGCGAGGGTGGTCATGCCGTGACCTCGACCTTCTCGGGGGCGGACGTGGGTGCCGGGTGCCCGGCCTGCGGAGTCCGGCGCCGCCGGAGCTTGCGGCGGAACGCGGGCGACTGCAGCAGGCAGACCGCCAGCACGACCACGGCCTTGAACAGCATGATCGCCTCGGGCGGGATGCCGAGGGCGTAGACGGTGGTGGTGAGCGTCTGGATGAGCAGCGCGCCGATCACCGCGCCGCCCACGGAGAACCGGCCGCCGGTAAGCTGCGTGCCGCCGACGACGACGGCGAGGATCGCGTCGAGCTCGATGAACAGCCCGGCGTGGTTGGCGTCGGCGCTGTGCACGTTCGCGCTGATCATCAGCCCGGCGATGCCCGCGCACAACGCGCAGAAGACGTAGACGAGCCAGGTCAGCCGCGCCGACCGGAGCCCGGCCAGCCGGCTGGCCTCCGGGTTGCCGCCGACGGCCTCGACGAGCAGGCCGAGGGCGGAGCGGCGGACCAGCAGCGAAGCGAGCACGAACACGGCCAGGGCGATGAGGATCGCGCTCGGCAGGGTCAGCACGAACCCGCTGCCGATCCATTCGTAGGGGGCCGAGTTGATCGTGATGATCTGCCCGCCGGAGATCAGCTGCGCGATCCCGCGCCCGGCGACCATCAGGATGAGCGTGGCGATGATCGGCTGGATGCCCAGCGCGGCGACGAGCCAGCCGTTCCACACCCCGAGCACCAGCGACAGGCCCAGCGCCAGCCCGACGGCGACGAGCGTCGCGCCGATGCCGCCGGGGTGGTCGGCGATCCACAGGCAGGCGAGCGAACCGCTGATCGCGACGACCGCGCCCACCGAGAGGTCGATGCCGCGGGTGGCGATGACGAGCGTCATGCCGATCGCGATGAGGATCAGCGGGGCGCCGTTCTTCAGGATGTCGACGAGGTTCCCGTAGAGGTGACCGTCGCGCAGTTCGATCGAGAAGAACGCCGGGCTCGCGATGAGGTCGCCCACCAGCAGCGCCAGCAACGCCACCACGGGCCAGAACAACCGGTGCTTGGTCATGAGACGGCTCCCTCGGCCATCGTGGCCATGATGTCGTCGGCGGTGAGCGCCTGGTTCGCCAGCTGGGCCACCACTTTCCGGTCGCGCAGCACCACGACGCGGTGGCTCAGCCGGAGCACCTCCTCCAGCTCGGCGGAGATGTACACGACGGCCATCCCCTCGGTCGAAAGCTGGGTGACCAGCCGCTGGATCTCCGTCTTGGCGCCGATGTCGATGCCGCGGGTCGGCTCGTCGAGGATGAGCAGCCGGGGCTCGGTGATGAGCCAGCGCGCCAGCAGCACCTTCTGCTGGTTGCCGCCGGAGAGGTTGCCGACCAGGGCTTCGGGGTCGGTGGGGCGGATGTCGAGCGTCTCGATGTACTTGCGCGCGATCTCGTCCTGGCGGCGGCGGGACAGCGGCCGCGCCCAGCCGCGGGAGGCCTGCAGCGCCAGGACGATGTTCTCCCGGACGGTCAGTTCCTCGACCAGGCCTTCGGTCTTGCGGTTCTCGGAGCAGAACGCGATCCGGTGGTCGAGCCCGGCGCGCGGGGTGCGCAGTGACGTCGCGTCGCCGTCGATCTTCACGGATCCGGTGTCGGCGTGGTCGGCGCCGAAGAGCAGCCGGGCGAGCTCGGTGCGCCCGGAGCCGAGCAGCCCGGCCAGCCCGACGACCTCGCCGGCGTGGATGTCGAGGCTGAACGGCTCGACGCCGCCCTTGCGGCCGAGGTCTTCGGCGGACAGGAGCACCGGCGCGTCCGCGACCTCGGCCCGGGTGGGACCGGAGTCTTCCAGGGTTTCCAGGACGCGCAGTTCCTTGCCGATCATCTTGGTGATCAGGTCGACGGGCGTGATGTCCGCCGTGCGGAACTCGCCGATCAGCTTTCCGTTGCGCAGCACGGTCATCCGGTCGGCGACGGCGAAGACCTGGTCGATGAAGTGGGAGACGAACAGGATCGCCAGCCCCTGCTCGCGCAGGGACCGGACGACCTTGAGGAGCTGTTCGACCTCGCCGGTGTCCAAACTGGACGTCGGCTCGTCGAGCACCAGGACTCGCGCCTCGACGTCGAGGGCGCGGGCGATCGCGACCAGCTGCTGGACGGCGATCGAGCAGGTGCTCAGCTCGGCCGAGACGTCCACGTGGACGTCCAGCCGGGCGAGGAGCTCCTCGGCCCGCCGCCGCATCGGGCCCCACTGGATGCGGCCGAAGCGGCGGGGTTCCCGGCCGAGGCAGACGTTTTCCGCCACGGACAGGTTCGGGCAGAGGTTGACCTCCTGGTAGACCGTGCTGACGCCGGCCTGTTGCGCCTCGCCGGGACCGCCGAAGGCGACGGCGGTCCCGGCGAGGGTGATCGTGCCCGCGTCCACCCCGTACACCCCGGTCAGCACCTTGATCAGGGTGGACTTGCCGGCGCCGTTCTCCCCCATCAGAGCGTGGACCTCGCCCGGGAACAGGCGGAAGTCGACGCCGTCGAGGGCGAGGACACCGGGGAACTCCTTGCGGATGCCGGTCATGGTGAGCAGTTCGGTGGACACGAGGACCTCTCAGTACTGGCGCTGCGGCAGGGCGGCCTTCGCCGACGCCTGGTCGAACTCGGTCTCCTTGGTTTCGATCCGCGCGGGCACCGACTCCCCGGCGGAGACCTTCTTCACCAGGTCCATCAGCTGCGGGCCGAGCAGCGGGTTGCACTCGACGATGTGGTTGATCTTGCCGTCGGCCAGCGCCTGCATCCCGTCCTTCACGGCGTCGACCGAGATGATCTTGATGTCCTTGCCCGGGACCTTGCCCGCGGCTTCGATCGCCTCGATGGCGCCGAGCGCCATGTCGTCGTTGTGCGCGTAGAGGACGTCGATCTTGGGCTGGGACTTGAGGAAGGCCTCCATGACCTCCTTGCCCTTGGCGCGGGTGAACTCACCGGTCTGCGAAGCGATGATCTTGTACTTCGGGTCCGCCGCGATGACGTCCCCGAAGCCCTTCTTGCGGTCGTTGGCCGGCGCCGAGCCCGTGGTGCCCTGCAGTTCGACGATGTTGACCTGGCCGGTGGCGCTGCCGTACTCCTTGGTCAGCCACTCCCCCGCCTTCTTGCCCTCGGCGATGAAGTCCGAGCCGAGGAAGGTCTTGTAGAGCGACTTGTCCGGCGAGTCGATCGCCCGGTCGGTCAGGATGACCGGGATGTTGGCCGTCTTGGCCTCCTTGAGCACGGTGTCCCAGCCGGACTCCACCACCGGCGAGAAGGCGATGACCTTGACCTTCTGCTGGATGTAGGAGCGGATGGCGGAGATCTGGTTTTCCTGCTTCTGCTGCGCGTCCGAGAACTTGAGCTCGATGCCGGCGGTCTTCGCCGAGTCCTGGATCGACTTGGTGTTGGCCGTCCGCCACCCGCTCTCGGCGCCCACCTGGGCGAACCCGAGCGTGATCGCCCCGCCGGAACTGCCGGAGGAACCACCACTCCCGCAGGCGGTGAGCAGCACGAGTCCGGCCGCCGCGGCCGCCGCGGCGGCCCATCGCTTCTTCAGCACGTTCACTCCTCGATCGACGGTGATCATTCTTGTTAGCGTTAACATTCGGAGCTGGACATCTTCGGTTCGGCGCGCGCGGGGCGCTAACGCGGCCCGGTGCTCTCGCGGACGATCAGCTCGGGCACGACCAAAGCGCGCGCGTGCCGGTCGCCCCCTTCCATCCGCTGCGTGAGCAGGCCGAACGTGCGCCGGCCGACTTCGATGAAGTCCTGGCGCACCGTGGTCAGCGGCGGCGTGAAGTACGCCGCCTCGGGTACGTCGTCGAAGCCCGCGACGCGCACGTCCCGCGGCACCGAGACGCCGGCCTCGGCGAACGCGCGGAGCAGGCCGAGCGCCATCTGGTCGTTGCCGGCGAAGACGGCGTCGAGGTCGCCTTCCTTGGCGAGGGATCGCCCCGCCTCGTAACCCGAGCGCGAGCTCCAGTCGCCGCGGATCACCCGGGGCACGTCCACGCCGTGGCGTTCCAGGGTTTCCCGCCAGCCGAGCTCGCGGTCGCGGGCCTCCAGCCAGTCCTCCGGCCCGGCGACGTGCCAGACCGTGCGGTGGCCCAGGGCCAGCAGGTGCTCGGTGGCGCGGCGGGCGCCGTCACGCTGGTCGACGGAGATCACCGGGACCGGCGCGGCCTCGCCGCCACCGACGGCGACGACCGGGAAGTCCGCCGGCGCGGCTTCCAGGGCGCGGCCCGCGGTGACGTGCGGGGCGATGACGATGATGCCTTCGACGGCCTGGCGGCGGAGGTTCTCCACCGCGTCGGTGATCGACGACCGGCCGGGACGGCTGACACTGGAGATCGTGATCGCGTACCCGGCTTCGCGGGCGGCGTTCTCGATGCCGTAGAGCGTGCTGGCCGGACCGTACAGATTGGACTCGAGCGCGACGACACCGAGCGTGCCGGTGCGTCCGGTGACGAGCGCGCGGGCCGCGGAGTTCGGGCGGTAGCCCAGTTCTTCGATGGCGGCGAGCACCCGGGCGCGGGTTTCGGGGCGCACCGGGCCGGTCCCGTTGATGACCCGGGAGACGGTCATGTGCGACACGCCCGCCACGCCCGCGACGTCGGTGAGACTGGGCTGCCGCGTACCGGCCGCGGTCACCTTCACAGGGCCGCCGGAGCGGGGTCGTTCGGCCACCGGCGTCCCCTTCCGTCCGCGTCGACGTGGTCCCCGTCACCCGTTCCGGTGACGGCGAGGAGTCAGTGTTAGCGATAACACCCACGCGGTCAAGACCGGGGTGCGTAACGGTCTCGTCACGTGCCCTCGCGTCCGGCCCGGGGCCGCCGACCAGCGGGAGGCGTGGTGGGGAATTCACCGGAAGGGACACAGGCGCGGTGTTCAGGCCCGATGTTCGGCCCACGGCAGCGCGTCTTGAATGACTCATTCAGGACCTCCGAAGACCTGAATGAGTCATTCAAGACACCGGACCCGGGACAGCGCCGGCGTCAGAGCGCCAGGGTGGCCGCCACCGGGAGGTGGTCGCTGCCGGTGGCGGCCAACGTCCACGACGCCACCGGCCGCACCCCCGTCACGAAGACCTGGTCGATCCGCGCCATCGGCAGCCCGGCGGGCCAGCTGAACCCGAACCCGTCCCCCGCGTCGTCCTGGGCGGACTGCATCCGCGCGGTGATGGGCGCCAGGGCCCGGTCGTCCGCGGTGCCGTTGAAGTCGCCGACCAGGACCGTGCGCGGCGACGGTTCCCCGGCCACCGCGTCCGCGAGCAGGCCGATCGCCTCGTCGCGGCCGTTGGCGGTGAAGCCCGAATCGAGCCGGACCCGCACCGACGGCAGGTGCGCGACGAAGACCGCCACCGGGCCCTTCGGAGTGTCCACTGTGGTCCGCAGCGCCCGGGTCCACGGCATGATCGCCACCGGTTCCGTGTCGCGCAACGGGAAGGTGCTCCAGATCCCGACGGTCCCCTGCACCGAGTGGTGCGGGTAGCCGGCCGCGAGCGCGTCCTCGTACTTCGGGATCTCGGACTTCTTCAGCTCCTCCAACGCGATCACCTGCGCCCCCGAGGCGGCCAACGCACGCGCGGTGCCGGCCGGGTCTGGGTTCTCGTCGTTGACGTTGTGCGAGACGATCGTCAGGTCGCCGCCGCCTGCCGTCCGGTCGACCAGCCTGCCGCCGAAGAACCCGCCCCAGACCAGCGTCGGAAGCAGCAGCGACACGAGCGCGAGCGCGGAACGCCGGACCAATGCCGCGACGAGCAACGGCAGCACGAGCAGGCCCGTCCACGGCAGGAACGTCTCCAGCAGGCTGCCGGCGTTGCCCACCCAGTTGGGCACCAGCGAGTGCGCGAGCAGCAGCAGTGCGGTCAGCGCGGAGAACACCGCGATGACCCGGCCGCGGCGCCAGGTCCCGCGGTCCGGCACGGTCTTCTCCGGTTCGAGGGTCGCGGTCACCGGGTCGCCGCCGGCAGTTCCCGCTGGATCGCCGAGATGAGCGTCTCGCTGGTGTCGAGCGCGGCCCGCAGCCCGGCCGCCGGGCTGCCACCCGGGTTCTGGTGCAGGACGACCCCGAGGATGAGCGCGCCGCCGTCGGCCCGCGCGGCCCACATCAGAGCGCCGCCGGCCGCGGTCGACGAGCCGGTCTTGAGCCCGATCACGCCGTGGCGGCCGAGGAGGGTGTTGGTGTTGACGACGTCGCCGGGCACGCCGTCGACGCGCAGGCTCGCGGTGCCGACGATCGCGCGGATCACGTCGTTCTTCATGACCTCGCGGGCCAGCCGCAGCTGGTCGGTGGCGGTGCTCGTCGTCGAGTCCTCGACACCGCTGGCGCCGGTGTAGGTGGTGCTGGTCATGCCGAGCGCGGCGGCCTCGCGGTTCATCTTCGCGACGAAGGCGTCCTGGCTGCCGGCGTCCCACCGGGCCAGCAGGCGGGCGACGTTGTTGCCGGACGGGACGAGCATGAGCGACAGGAGGTCCCGCTCGCTGATCTCCCGGCCGGCGCGCACGGGAGCGCTCGACTCTTCGGACGACGTCGACTCGGCTTCGGCCTGTTCGTCGACGGTGATCCGCGGGCCCGCTTCACCGGCGGCGAGCGGGTGGTCCTTGAGCACGACGTAGGCGGTCATGACCTTGGTGACGCTCGCGATCGGCACCGGCCGCTGGTCCCCGCGACTGCCGAGCGAGCCCAGGCCCTGCACCTCGGCACTGGCCTGCCCGCCGGCCGGCCACGGAAGCGGCAGGTCGACAACGGGCCGCGCGGCACTGGCGCGGCCGTCGACGGTGGGCGGGAAGAGCACCCAGCAGGCCACGGCGAGAGCCACCGCCACGGCGGCGGCGATCCCGCCGGCGACGGGTGGGATGCGGGTACGGGCCATGGGTCTCCTCCGGGTGCCGGGGCGCTTCTCGAGCGCACACCGTCACTTTGTCCGGGGAAGATCGCCGGGCCGTCGGGGTTGTTCGACAGGTCTGAACCAGAAATGTCCCGGTTCTGTACCAAAGGCCCGCCTGCGGTGCCTTGAATGACTCATTCAGGACGTCCGAAGACCTGAATGAGTCATTCAAGACCACTGCCCGAGACCGGGGAAATGGCGCGGGACCGGCCCCCCTCCGCCGCGCGCGGTGGGAAGCCGGTCCCGCTGGTCTGGACCCTCAGCTCACGTGGACGTAGTCGACCACGAGCTGCTGCGGGAACTGGGTGCTGCCGTCGGGGTCACCGGGCCAGTAGCCGCCGACCGCCAGGTTCAGGATCACGAAGAAGTCGTGGTTGAACACCCACTGGTTGCCGCCGACGTCGGCCGGCGTGCGGGTCTGGTAGGCGTTGCCGTCCACGGACCAGACGATGCGATCGGCAGACCAGTCGATCGCGTACGTGTGGAAGTCGTCGGAGAAGTTCGGGCCGTTGTAGGCCGCGCCGATGCCGCCCGAACCCGAATACCCCGGGCCGTGGATGGTGCCGTGCACGGTGTTCGGCTCGAAGCCGACGTTCTCCATGATGTCGATCTCGCCGCACTGCGGCCAGCCGACGTTGCCGATGTCCGAACCCAGCATCCAGAACGCGGGCCACATGCCCTGCCCGCGCGGCAGCTTCATCCGGGCTTCGATGTGCCCGGAGGACGCGGTGAACTTGCCGGACGTGTTGAGCCGCGCCGACGTGTACTCGCAGGCGCCGTACCAGCAGTTGTTCCCGCTGTTCTCCTTCTTGGCGGTGATCACGAGGTGGCCCTGGCCGTCGAGCGCCGCGTTGGCGGTGCCGTCGGTGTACCACTGCCGCTCGTGGTTGTTCACGTTGTCGCCGGTCTCGTGGACCCACTTCCCGCCGTCGACCCCGCTGCCCGCCGGGCCGTCGAAGTCGTCGGTGAAGGAGGCCAGAACCGACGCGGGTGCGGCCTGGACCTGCGGTGCGGCCACCAGAGCGCCGGCCACGAGCAAGGCCGCGGGTGCCACCAGCAGGCGGGTCGTCCGCCGCCATCGGGCGGAGTTCCTGGTCGACATCGTCGTCGCCCCTTCCGTTCCGCGGGCGACGGCTGGCGGCTCACCGGCACCCTATTTGTTGTCGGACGCAACAAAGTATGAACGGGTACCTGGCGAAGAACAAGGTTAACCGGTCGGACATTTTCCGACGAGTACCCGATGGTCCGGACCACCGGGTACTTTCGGGCAACTTCAGCGCTGGATGCAGTCGAGCCCGAGCCCGACGCCGGTGGCGACGTACTGGCAGACGTGCGACGCGTGCGCCACGTCGGTCTCCGCGCAGCCCAGGGGCACCCCGAGCAGGTCGACCGCGCAGTAGGCGTAGAACTGGTTCGGATTGCCCGGGACCGGGTCGGCCGACGCCGGGGTCGCCGTGGCGACGGCGGCGGTGACGGTGAGCGCGGCCGCGAGTGCGGCGATACGGGTCTTCATGGTGTTCTCCTCCCGGAAGCCCCTGTACGCCAGGGGTTTGTGCTGGGAGAGGTTCCCCGTGCGGACCGGGTTCACCTCCGGGTCACCGGAAAGTGTCACGCGGCCGGGCCGCGAACCGAACAGCTCGTGAACTTCGTTCTGCGTGATTCCGTCCGAAGGTCGGTGTTTCCGAACAGCTTTGATCACTTACGCTGGCCCGGCCCTGCCGAGGTCCCCCTGGAGGCTCCCCGTGATGGCCGACCCGCACGAGTTCACCCGCCGCAGCTTCCTCGGCGGGGTCGCCGCCGCCGGCGCCCTCGGCGCCCTGCCGCCCGGCATGGCCGAAGCCCTCGCCGAGCCCCGCGTCTCCGGCAGCCTGTCCGACGTGGAGCACGTCGTGGTCCTCATGCAGGAGAACCGCTCGTTCGACCACTACTACGGCACGATGAAGGGCGTCCGCGGCTACGGTGACCGCTCGGCGATCGTGCGGCCGAACGGCCAGGACGTCTTCCACCAGCCCGATTCCGGCCGCAGCGACGGCAAGTACCTGCTGCCGTTCCGAGTGGACACCACCACAGTGGACGGTCAGGACCTCGGCGACCTCGGCCACGGCTGGGCCGACCAGCACCAGGCGATCGCCGGCGGCGCGAACGACGCGTGGGTCGCCGCCAAGGGCGAGATGACCATGGGCTACTTCGCGCAAGGCGACATCCCCTTCCACCGCGCGCTGGCCGACGCGTTCACCCTGTGCGACCACTACTTCTGCTCGGTGCAGGGCCCGACCACGCCCAACCGGCTCTACCTGTTCACGGGCACGATCGACGCCGACGGCAAGGCCGGCGGCCCGGCGAACTACAACCCCGCCGACTACAAGCCGGTCTTCGGCTGGACGACCTACCCGGAACGCCTGCAGCAGCGCGGCGTTTCGTGGAAGGTCTACGCCAACAAGGAGGTCGGTGACGCGGGCGGCTCGTTCGTCGGCGACTACGGCGACAACCCGCTGTGGCTTTTCAAGGCCTACCACCAGGACTACGCGAGCGATCTGTCCGAACGGGCCAGTGTGTTCAAGACCTGGGGCCCGGATTCGGGGAAGGGCAAGGACGTCGGCCACGTGCTGGCCGAGTTCACCGCCGACTGCGCGAGCGGATCCCTGCCGAAGGTTTCGTGGATCGTCGCGCCCTACGGCTACTGCGAGCACCCCGAAGCCCGCCCGGTCGACGGCGCCGCGTACACCCAGACCGTGCTGAACGCCTTGTGGGCGAACCCGAAGCTGTGGGAGTCCACTGTGGTCTTGATCAACTATGACGAGAACGACGGCTTCTTCGACCACGTCGCGCCGCCGATCGCGCCGCCGGGGACCGCCGGCGAGTACATCGGCGGCAAGCCGATCGGGCTCGGCGCGCGGGTGCCGATGACGGTGATCTCGCCGTGGAGCCGCGGCGGCTGGATCAGCTCCGAGGTCACCGACCACACGTCGGTCATCCGGTTCCTCGAACGCTGGACCGGCGTGGCCGAGCCGAACATCAGCGCGTGGCGCCGCGCGCTCTGCGGCGACCTGATGACGTGCTTCGACTTCGGCACCCCGAACGTGCAGATCCCGCTGCTGCCGGACACCGCCGCGCTGCGCAAGCAGGCCGACGACACCCAGAAGAAGCTGCCGAAGCCCACGCCGCCCGCGACCGGGAAGCAGCAGGTCCCGGTCCAAGAAGCCGGCACCCGCCCGGCCCGCGCGCTCCCCTACCGCCCACTGGTGACGACGTCGCTGAGCGTGGACCGCCAGCTCCTCACCACGACGTTCGCGAACCCGGGCACCGCGGCCGTCCAGCTGATGGCCTACCGCAACGACGGCCAGACCGACGGCCCGTGGCCCTACGACGTCGCGCCCGGCGCGCAGGTGAGCGACACCTGGCGGATCCAGCTCTACGGCGGCGGGAAGTACGGCGTCGCGGTGCACGGGCCCAACCGGTTCCGCTGGGTCCTCGCCGGGGACGCGAACAGCGCCGGCGCGGGCGTCGACGTCCTCGGGAGCTACACCACCGAGAACAAGCTGCGGCTGACCATGCGCAACAGCGGCACGACGGCCGTCAAGATCACGATCGCCGCGAACCACTACCGCACCGACGGCCCGTGGACCTATCCGCTCGCCGCCGGGCAGACCGTGACCGACGACTGGAACCCCGTCGCCTACGGGTCCGGCTGGTACGACCTGTCCGCGACGCTCGACGCCGACCCGAAGTTCCTCCGCCGGTTCAGCGGGCACCTCGAGACGGGCGCACCGAGCGTGACCGGCTGATCGTTCACATCCGTGACCACTGTTCAGCTCATTGACGCACGTCACATCCGTGACCTATAAAGGGAAAGTCCGGGTGTACGCCGCAACACCTCCGCTGTCCCCTTTTCCCGGAGGTCCTTGGTGTCCCCACGAAGCCGGCGTGCCGTTCTCCTCGGCGCCGCCACGATCTCGGCCGCGCTCGCGCTGACCGGCGCCGTCACCGCGCAGGCCGCGGCGGCGAACCTGTCCGCCACGTTCGCGAAGACCTCGGTCTGGACCGGGGGCTACGGCGCCGGGTACACGATCGCCAACCGCGGCGACGCGCCCGCCACCGGCTGGACCGTCGAGTTCGACCTGCCTGCCGGCACGTCCGTGAGCAGTTCGTGGAGCTCGGTGAAGACGCAGGCCGGGCAGCACTACAAGTTCACCAACGCGAGCTTCAACGGCACGGTCAAGCCCGGTGCCAGCGCGAACTTCGGCTTCAACGTCGCCGGTTCCGGGCTGCCCTCGGGCTGCACGGTGAACGGGCTCCCGTGCGAAGGCGGCGGCCCGGTCACGACGACGCCGACGACACCCACCACCACGACACCGACACCGACGCCGACGACCACCACGACTCCCCCGCCCGCCGGGGACACGGTGAACGTCTCGACGGCCGCCCAGCTGCAGGCCGCCCTGGCGAACGCCGCGCCGGGGCAGGCGATCAAGCTCGCCGCCGGGACCTACCGCGGCTCGTTCGTCACGACGAAGGCCGGCACCGCGGCGAAGCCCATCACGCTGTCGGGCCCGGCGAACGCGATCCTGATCAACGACGGCCCGTCGGGCGACGCGCCGGACTGTCCCACGCCGACCGCGGGCTGGGACTCGGGCTACGGCCTGTGGCTCTCCGGCGCGCCCTACTGGAACCTCGCCGGCTTCACCGTGCAGGAGTCCAAGAAGGGCATCGTCGCCGATAACTCGCCGCACACGACGATCGACGGCGTCAACGTCAACCACGTCGACGAGGAGGCCATCCACTTCCGCCGCTCGTCGGCCGACAGCGTGCTGAAGAACTCGACGATCACCTACACCGGGCTGGTGCAGCCGGGTTACGGCGAAGGCGTCTACCTCGGCTCGGCCAACTCGAACTGGGCCTGCCACGGCAACTCCGGCGGCGTCGACCGCGGTGACCGCATCCAGGTGCTGGACAACCACATCGGCCCGTTCATCGCGGCGGAACCCATCGACGTCAAGGAAGGCACCTTCGACGGCGTGATCCGCGGCAACACCTTCGACGGCCGCGGCATCTCCGGCGAGAACTCGGCGGACTCCTGGATCGACGTCAAGGGCATCGGCTACACGATCGAGGACAACACCGGCACGTTCTCGGCACCGGGCACGTTCGCCAACGGCTACGAAAACCACAACACCAGCACGTCGCCGTCGTTCGACAACGGCTGCGGAAACGTGTGGCGCAACAACAAGTCCGACCTCGGCGGGGTCGGCGCCTACGCGATCAAGATCAGCTCGGTGTCGAAGTGCGCGACCAACCCGAACGTGGTGTACGCGTCCAACACGGTCACGAACGCGACGGCGGGACTGACGAACATCCCCGTCACGCCGTAGTCAGAGGTGCATGGCCAGCCACAGGGCCACCCACGCCGCGGCGGCGAGCACTGCGCCCGCCGCCGCGGCGAGGAGTACCCGGCGCAGGGCCGGGGCGGGTTTCGCCGGTGTCTCGGTGTGGTTCATGAAGTCGATCATGAACCACGCGGGGCGTTCGGGACAGTCCGCGCGCTCGTCCGGGCGACCCCTGCGCGGGGTACCCCGAACGGTGGCGACGCACGTCACCCCCGGCTGCGGAACACCGGACGACCTCGAGCGTTGTACAGGGTGTCGGTACGGCGGTGCCCCCGGGCCTCACCCCTTGCCTTCACGGAATACCGGTAACGCAGGAGCCGTGTCGTGCCTTCCGCCGCGAGGCGGCCCCCCGTACCGGCACCAAAACCCCCGTTCCCTCCCGGGCCTCCCCCGTGCGCCCGGGCGGGAGCGGGCCTACGGCACGATCGAGTCGACGTACCCGCCGTCGACGCGCACGGCCGCGCCCGTCGTCGCCGAGGCGAACGGGGAACTCAGGTACACCACCAGGTTCGCGATCTCTTCGGGCTCGATCAGGCGCTGCAGCAGGGACTGCGGCCGGTGCTTCTTCATGAACTCCCGCTGCGCCTCGTCCCACGGCAGGTCCTTGTCCACCAGCTCGTAGACGAAGTCCTCGACGCCGCCGGTGTGCGTCGGGCCCGCGATCACCGCGTTCACCGTGACCCCGGTGCCGGCCGCGTGCTTGGCGAACCCGCGCGAGACGCCGAGCAGCGCCGTCTTCGACACTCCATAGTGGATCATCTCGGCGGGGATCACGATCGCCGAATCGCTGGCGATGTACTGGATCCGGCCCCAGCCGCGGCCGGTCATGCCGGGCAGGTAGGCGCGGGTGAGCCGCACCGCGGCCAGGACGTTGACCTCGAAGTAGCGCCGCCAGTCGGCGTCGGTGATGTCCAAGGGCTCCTGGGCGCCGAAGATGCCGAGGTTGTTGACGAGGATGTCGGCGTCCGGCACCTCTTCGACGACCTGCGCCGCGCCGGCTTCCTCCGAGACGTCACCCGGCGCCGGCACCAGGTCGGCGTCCGGCAGGTCTTCCTTCAGGCGAGCGATCGCCTTCAAGACCCCGGTTTCGCTCCGGCCGTTGATCGCGACCCGCGCGCCCGCGGCCGCGAGCCCCGCCGCGATCGCCGAGCCGATGCCCTGGGTGGACCCGGTGACCAGTGCCGTCTTCCCGCTCAGGTCGACCCGCATCGTGAAAACCCCTTCTCGCGTCGGCCCTCCCCCGGGCGATTCAAGCACACGTGCCCGGTGCGCACCGGCTGGGAAATCCGGTTGCCGCACCGGGCCCGCCGGCGACACCATCTGCGCATGACCTCCTCTCGCACCCCGCTCCTGCCGACCGTCGCCGCGACCACCGCGCCGGTCCAGCAGCAGCCGAGCCGTCCGCGGGGGTCGATCACCCCAGCGCCGTGACGGGCGCGCTGCTCGCCGGCCTGCTGGCCGGCTACGGCATCGCGATCCCGGTCGGCGCCGTCGCGACCTACCTCGTCGCGCTCACCGCCCGCACGTCACTGCGCACCGGCCTGGCCGCGGCCCTCGGCGTCGCCACGGCCGACGGCGTGTACGCGCTGGTGGCGGTGCTCGGCGGCGCCGCGGTCGCGGGACTCGTGACGCCCATCGCCGGGCCGTTGCGGCTGGTCTCGGCCGGGGTCCTGGTCGCGTTGGCGATCCGCGGGGCCGTTTCGGCGCTGCGGTCCCACCGCGCCGCCACCACCCGGCCCGTGACGCCGCTCGCGCCCGGCCGCGCCTACGTCAGCCTGCTCGGGATCACGCTCGTGAACCCGACGACGGTCGTCTACTTCACCGCCCTGGTCGTCGGCGACCGCGCCGGCACCGCGGTGTCGGTACCCGAGCAGGTCGTGTTCGTGCTGGCCGCGTTCGCCGCCTCGGCGAGCTGGCAAGCACTCCTGGCCGGCGGCGGAGCCCTGCTCGGCCGGGTCCTCACCGGACCGCGGGGCCGGTTGGCGACGGCGCTGGTGTCGAGTGCGGTGATCACCGCGCTCGCCGTCCGACTTGTCCTCACCTGACCGGGAAAGCATTGTGGTGTAACGGTTTGCCCGGTTTCCGGCCGCACAGCGGAAGACGTTCGGGGCCCGGTTCCGCCGTTAACCTGGGCGGAACGCGGACGGGAGGCGGCCATGACGATGCCGATGGGGACGATGTCCGGCTGGGACGTCGCGGGGGCGACGCTGCTGGTGCTCTGGGCGCTGGCCATGTGGGCGGCGGTCGGTGTCCTGGCGTACGCGAACCGGGTGCCGGTGCGGCCCTGGGTGTACCGCGGCTCGGTCGCGGTGATCGGCGTCGGCGTGCTCGGGCAGCTCGGCCACGTCCAGGAGCACATCGCGCAGGTCGGCTACTGGCTCGGGCACCCGAACTCCCCGGCGTGGATGACACCGTGGGGCACCGGGCTCGCGAACGGCCTGCAGATGCTCTTGCCGGACCGCAAGACGTTCGGGATGGAGCTGCTGCACCTCACCGGCAACTTCCTCTTCCTCGCCGGCCTCGCCGGGGTCATGGTGATCACGCGGCGAGCGCTCGGGACCCGCGCCCGCCGCTGGGCGAAGATGGGCGTCTGGATGCAGGGCCTGCACGGGCTCGAGCACCTGGTCCTCACGCTGTCGATCGGTTTCGGCGCACCCCGGGCGATCGGGCTGTCGACGTTCTTCGGTCTCGTCGACCCGGGCATCGGGCTGACGACCTACCGCGTGTGGTGGCACTTCGTCGCGAACGTCATCGGCTCGATCATCTTCGGCCTGGCGCTGTACCACCTGTGGCGCGAACGTCGCGAAGTCCGCGCCACCTTCTTCCTCCGGCCGGTCCCGGAGATCAGCCGGCAGGCGGCGTAGCGCAGGTGAGCGTCGGCAGCGCCCAGTCCGCGTGGTCGTTGCCGTTGCCGTCGCCACCGTCGCTCACCAGCAGGTCCAGGACCTGGGCGCCGGTGACGTCGACGTCGATCGGGACCGCCGCCTGGCCGCCGCGCACCACCGGCGTCGTCACCCGGGTCACGCCGTCCACCGAGACGCTGAAGCTCACGCTGCCACCGGTGCCCGTCTCGCCGTCGACGCCGGCCGAAGCGGTCAACCGCGTGCAGGCGCCGGCCAGGTAGAGCTGGACGTCGCTCGCCGCGTGCGCGCCCAGGCCCTTCGCGTACGCCACCCCGCCGATGGTCATCGGCTTGCCGTCGCCCGCGTCCGCTTCGCCGTTGCTCGTGTCGCGCTCGACCGGGCCCCAGCCGTTCGTCGCCGTCAGGAACGGCAGCGAGCTCACGGCCACCTCGCCCGCGGGTGGCGCCGGGGGCACCGCGCCGACGATCCGCTCGCCGGACACCGAACCCGGCCGCCCGGCCTGCCGGTAGGCCACCGCCACCTTCAGCGCGGCCGTGTCCACTGTGGAGGGAGCGGTGACGGGCCAGGTGACCGTCGCCGACCGGCCGCCGTCGATCCGCGCCACGGAAGGCGGGGACGCCGGTCCGACCGTCCACCCGGCCGGTGCGGTCAGCACCGGCTTCACGTCGAACGCCGGCGGCGCGCCCGCGGGCACCCGCACCGTCGCCGATGCGGTGAACCGCTGCCCGCCCGACACCGTGTCCGGCGCGGTCAGCGACACCGCGGCCGTCGGCGCCGCGGGCATCTCGTACCGCCCGGGGTCGAAGCCGGGCGAGGCGTTCTGCTTCACCGTCAACGGCGAGCGGTAGCTGCCGTAGTTCGTCCACGCGATCGTGCCCAGGCCGCCCGTGCTGCCGTCGAGGTTCCACACGGCGACGGCGATCGTGTTGTGGCCGTTGGGGTTCAGGACACCGTTCGGGATCGGGAAGCTGTGCTGCGGCCCGAGGTAGTTGACGTACTGGCCGAGCTGCCAGCCGTTGACGAAGAGCAGCGCCCGGTACTGCCGCCCGGGGTCGTCGGTGATCGTCAGCCCGAGCGAGGTGTCCTGGCCGCGTGGCAGATCCAGGTCCGCAGTCGTCCGGTACCAGGACACGCCCGGCGTGGTGTCCTTCGCCGGCAGGGACGTCGACGTCCAGCGAGCGTCGGGGAAGCCGGGCAGCGACCAGCCCGCACGCTCGCCGTACAGCCCGCCGGTGTTGAGCGGGCCGCGGACCGGGTCGAGCCCGGTTTCGCCGCCGCGGACGCCCTGCAGCCGCCAGGTCACCGACGTCAGCGGTGCCCCGGTCAGCCGGGCGGAGGTGAGCCCGCGCGCGGCCTTGTTGCCGTTGTTCGCGCCGTAGTCCTCTTCGTGGCCCATGTTCACGGTCAGCACGGAGATCTCGTTCTCCCCCGCGCGCAGCGTGCCCGCCGGGAAGGTGAACGTGTGCTGGGGATCCTTGGAGCTGCCGAGGAAGACGCCGTTGAGCCACGCCGAGAACGCGCCCGCCGGCCCGCCGCTCTGGCTCGACAGCGTGATCCCGGTCTGCTTCCCGTCGCCGGTGAACCGGCCGCGGTACCAGGTGTTGCCGGTGTGGAAGCCGTAGTCGTCGGCGAAGAGCACCGGCTTCGTGCCGAGTGCCGTGGAGCTGTTGGAGGTGTCCTTGTCGGCCACCGGCCAGGCCGAGTCGTCGAAGCCGGGCTGGCTCTCCGGGGACTCCTGCTGGTGCTTCCAGCCGGTCAACGCGGGCAGCGTCACGGCCTTCGCGGTCGGCGCGACGGCGGTCAGGCTGCCGCTCGACGTCGGCTGCGTCGCGACGCGGGAACCGTTCCATGACAACGACTTCTCGGCCGCGAAGACCTCGAACGCGCCGTCGGTGCCGGTGTCGCCGGTCAGGTTCAGGGTGCCGTGGTCGTCGGCCGCGGTACGCAGCAGGTGCGTGCCGCGGACCAGCACCGGGCCCGCCGCGGTGTCCTGGCGCCAGAAGGTCGCCGCCGTCGCCTTGTCGGCGAGCAGCAGGAGCAACGGGCGCTGCCCGGGCGCGGTGACGAGCACGCGCGCCAGGCCGTCGTGGGTGTAGTTCAGCCGCAGGTCGCCGCGGGCGGCGTCCCAAGTGGACGTCGCGGCGCCGCCGAGGACCTGCACGGACGACTGCTGCGCGAACCGCAGGACGGTCTCCCCGGGCCCGCCTTTGTCCCCGTACAGGACGGCGACGTCACGGCCGCCGATGGCCGCGCTCGTCATGATCTCCGACGTGGAGTACTGCATCCGCGTCCGCCCGAGGTCGTACCCGGCGACGACGATCTTCGACTGGCGGCCGTTGAGCGTGAGGCCGGTGCCGGGCTGCTGCGGGACGACCGGGTAGTAGTCGGCGGAGCCAGAGAGCAGGTCGACGGCGTCCACCACCACGAACGGGCCGGTCGCGTTCGCGTTCTTCTGCCCGGTGACGACGATCTTCAGGGTGTGCGCCCCGGCGGGCAGGCCCCGCACTTCGTAGCCGGTGACCTGGTTCTGCTTGCTCGTCGCGTAGAGGTCGACGGTGCTGACCTTCGCGTCGTCGAGGTAGACGTCGGCGACGCCGTGACTCGGGTCCTTCGACGTCACCCAGCGGATCCCGGTGCCGGTGAAGGGGATGCTCACGCTGTCGCCGGTGACCTCCGAGAACGACTCGGTGTGCTGGTAGTCGCCCCCGGTGTAGTTCACTTCCGGCCCGACGTGGCTCCAGGTGCCGGTGTAGCCGACCTCGGCCGCGCGGTCGTCGTAGGTGTAGCCGGCGTGCGCGGCGAGGTCGAGCGCGAGACTCGTGGTGTTCGTGGCGGTGGACGTCGAATCGGTGTGGCGCAGGGTGTGGAACTGGGTGCGGGTGTCCGGGTTGATCCGGGCGGTGTCGGTGAGGGCCGGGTCGGTGAGCGGCGCGCTCGCCAGCCCGTCGGTCTTGGTCAGCGGGGCGACGGACTGGGTGAAGTAGCCGATCAGCTTGTCTTCGTTGTACTTCGGGTCGAACTGGCGGCCCTCGGTGATCGCGGCGCCGTAGTCGTAGGACGTGTAGTTCTGCGGGATCGCGCTCCAGCCCCACGACGTGCCGCCGTGCAGCATGTAGAAGCTCTGGCCGGTCGCGCCGACGGCGATGTTCTGCTTGTAGAAGACGTTCGCGAACTGGTCGTTGATCAGCTGCGCGCACTTCTCGTAGCCCGGGCCGCCCCACGGGTCGAAGGCGCCGCCCTGGAACTCGGCGGTGATCAGCGGCTTGCCGGGGACGTGGTCGTAGCTGATGTCCGGGACGCCGTTCCAGCGCGTCGGGTTGGAGCAGTCGAAGCCCTGCGGGTAGGAGTCGGCGGCGTCGACGTCGAGGGCGGCATCACCGGCGTTGAAGGTGCCGTTGTTGTTGCCCACCAGGGGAACCGTGATGCCGTCGGCGCGGGCCTTGTCCTCGAGGTGCTGCATGTACGCGCGGCCGTCGGCGTTGCCGTTGTAGTACTCGTTCTCGACCTGGTAGGCCAGCACGCTGCCGGTGCCGTTGGTGAGCTGGTGGCGCGCGATGATCCGGTCGATCTGCGTCTGCCACTCGTCGGAGTACTTCAGGTAGACCGGGTCGGCGCTGCGCGTGTGGCCGGGGGTCGTGGACAGCCACGTCGGGAAGCCACCGCCGTCGACCTCGGCGTTGATGTAGGGCCCGGGCCGCGCGATGACGTAGAGGCCGGCCTGCTGGGCCATGTCGAGGAGCTTGTCGAGGTCGCGGACGCCGGTGAAGTCGTAGACGCCCTGGCGCGGCGAGTGGTAGCCCCAGTCGAAGTACAGCGACGTCGAGTTGAAGCCGGCCGCCTTCATCTTCTGGAAGATGTCGAGCCAGAGGTCGGGGCTCGGGAGGCGGTAGGAGTGGAACTCCCCCGACCACAGGTAGGTGCGGTTGCCGTCGACGAGGAAGGAGTAGCCGTCGTAGGTGACGGTGTGGGTCGCTTTCGGCGGCGCCGCGGCGGCCTGCGGAACGACCACGCCGACCAGAGCGAGCAGGGCGACGAGCAGGGCCCGGAACGAAGCACGCATGCGGGGACCTCCTGGAACGACACTGAACCGCACACGATCCTTTGGCAACCGCACAGAAGCGGTCAAGATACAACACCGAGATGGATCAGTGCCGAGGTAGTGTTAGCGCTAACAGTAGACGTTTGCCATGAAGGGCACCCTCATGGTCATAAAAGCCATGAAGGTGCCCCTCATGGCAACGGATCGGAATTGCCGGCTCAGCGGGGGCCGGTGCTCTCCCGCACGATCAGCTCGGCCGGCACGAGGTGCCGCGCACCGACGTCCCCGCCGGCCATCCGGTCCTCCAGGAGCCCGAACGTCTTCCGGCCGACCTCGATGAAGTCCTGGCGGACCGTCGTCAGCGGCGGGTTGAAGTAGGCCGCCTCGGGGACGTCGTCGAAACCGGCGACGTGGACGTCCTCCGGCACGCGAATCCCCGCCTCGGTGAACGCGCGCAGCACGCCCAGCGCCATCTGGTCGTTGGCCGAGAACACCGCCTTCAGCCCACGCTTGCCGACCAGCGTCCGGCCCGCCTCGTAGCCCGACCGCGGGCTCCAGTCGCCGCGCACGACCGCCGGCACCCGCAGGCCTCGCCGTTCGAGGGTCTCGCGCCAGCCGCGTTCGCGGTCACGGGCCTCCAGCCAGTCCTCCGGACCGGCGACGTGCCAGACCGTCCGGTGGCCGAGGGCGAGGAGGTGCTCGGTGGCGCGGCGGGCGCCGTCGTACTGGTCGACCGAGATCACCGGCACCGGCGCCGACTCCCCACCGCCGACCGCCACCACCGGGATGTCGCCCGGCACCGCGGCCAGCGCCCGCCCGGCCGTGACGTGCGGCGCGATGACGACGATCCCCTCGACCGCCTGGCGCCGCAGGCTCTCCACCGCGTCGCCGATCGACGTCCGGCCCGGCCGGGTCACGCTGCAGATCGCGACGCCGTACCCGGCTTCGCGCGCCGCGTTCTCGATGCCGTAGAGGGTGCTCGCCGGTCCGTAGAGGTTGGACTCCAGCGCGACCACGCCGAGCGTGCCCGACCGGCCGGTCACCAGCGTCCGGGCGGCGGTGTTGGGCCGGTACCCGAGCTTGTGCACGGCGGCGAGGACCCGTTCGCGGGTTTCCGGGCGCACCGGCCCGCTCTCGTTGACCACGCGCGAAACGGTCATGTGCGACACCCCGGCCATGCCGGCGACGTCGGCCAGGCTGGGCTGCCGCGGCCCCGGGGCCGACATCCTGGCCTGCTCCCCCGCCTTTGCCCGGTCCACCACCCTGGCCCCCTCCACCTCGCGCCGTGTCACCACCCACGAGACCGTACCGCCGAACGCGCCGTCACCGGCGGACGCCGGGCGCGTCAGGACCAGCCGAGCGGCACCGAAAGCGCTTTCACGACCGCCGTGACGTTCTGTGACGCCTTCGCCCAGGACGTGGCGGCGGGCTGGGCGCTCAGCACGACGACGATGTAGCGGCGGCCCGCCACGAGCCCGCTCGTGTGCAGGTTGCGGCCCGGGTCGCAGCAGGACCAGCCCTGCTTCACCGCCCAGTCGGCGACGGTGACCGCGCCCGGGATGCCGAAGTACTGGTCGAAGCCGTCGGCGGCGTGTCCGGTGGCGCCGTCGAGGGCGCGCAGGACGAGCTGCCGGGTGCCGGCGGGGGCTTCGTCCATCAGGTACCGGTAGGTGCGGACGAGATCGGCGGCGCTGACGAGGGTGCTGCCCCAGTGCCCGGCGTCGGCGGGCGGGGTCGTCGACTTCAGGCCGATCCGCGCCGCCCACGACGTGACGATCTCCGGCCCGCCCAGCCGCATCCAGAGCCGGCTCGCGACGTCGTCGTCGCTGCGCGACAGCATCTCGGCCACCTCGCCGGCGGGCTCGCCCCGCCGCAGGGCCTCGAAGGCGATGTAGAGCTTGACCAGCGACGCGGACGTGTAGGTGGCGTCCGGGCGGTACGAGACGACGTCGCGGTCGTTCTTGCGGTCGTGGACGAGCACGCTGACCTTCCCGGGCACGAGCTTCGCCAGCGAGGCGCCGTCGGGAATCGGCGGCGCCTTCGCCGAGGTCTCCGGCGGCGCCGAGGTCGCCGTCGTGGCCACGCTCGTCGTGTAGGACGGCGCGGTCATGAGCGCCGGCCCGGCCGCCGCGTGGGGTGCCGGCGGCCGCACCGCCGCGGCCACGACGAGCATCGCCGCCACCGCACCGGCGCACGCCCCGGCCAGCAGCATCGCGTTTCCCCTGTGCATACCGGGCTCTTGTCCGCACCCCTCGATATTGTTCGGCCGGAAGGGCCTGAATGTGGCCTGCGTCTCATCCAGGCGGGCAGTGGCGTGACCGGAATCGTGGATCGGCTCGACGAGGTCCCGGCCGAGCAGCGCCCCGGCACCGGCTACGGTCGTGTCATGGAGACCGGGACGTCCGCCGGGCCGCGGTTCGCCGCGGCTGCCGTCCTCCGCCGGCTTCGCGAGCACTCCGGCTCGTGCTAGCCGTCCTGCTGCTGGCGGTGCCGGTCGGCGTCTTCATCGGGGCGATCGGCATCGGCGGCGTCCTCCTGCCACCCGCACTCACCTGGCTCGCCGGGCTCGACGTCCACGCGGCGGCCGGCACCAGCAGCTGGTGCTTCCTGTTCACCGGCGTCGTCGGCACCATCGCCTACGCGCGCCACCAGGCGATGCCGTGGCGCTTCGGCGGCTGGCTCACCCTCGGCGCGGCACCGGCCGCGGCGGCCGGCGCCCTGGTGAACGGCGTCGTCCCGGCGACCGTCCTCTGGCTGTTCCTGGCCGTCGTGACCGCCGGCTCCGGCGCCTTCAACCTCTGGGCACGGCCCCGCGAAGCGCGTGAACTCCCCGCGCCCGCCGCCGTCGCGGTCGGGGCGGCCGTCGGGTTCGGCTCGGCGCTGACCGGCACTGGCGGGCCGGTGCTGCTCGTCCCGGTGCTGCTGGCGCTCGGCGTGCCCGCGTTGACGACGATCGCGGCCGGCCAGCTGATCCAGCTCCCGCTCGTCGGCTTCGCGACGCTCGGCTACGCGGCGCAGGGCTCCGTCCACTTCGGACTCGGCAGCGTCCTGGGCGTGCTGGCCGGCGCCGGCACCCTGCTCGGCACGCGCCTGGCCCGGAAACTGCGCGGGCGCAGCCTCCACCGCGTCGCCTCGGGCGCCCTCGTCGGCTTCGGCGCCTTCCTCTTCGTCCTCGCGTTCCTCCCGCGCTAAGCCGGCGCGAGGCGCACGCAGCAGAAGCCGGGCTGCGGGTCCAGGCGGGCGCGCAGGCGGCCCTCGCCCGCGCCGGCGAGCATGCCTTCGACCAGCCCCAGGTTCATCTCGCAGACCAGCCGCGGGTGCTTCCGGGCCAGGCGGTGGAACGGGCAGTTGCCGAGCAGCACCCCGTCGCCCTCGACGCGCGGCTCGAACCCGTGCTCCTCGAGGACGGCGACGACGTCCGGGGCACCGGCGGCCAGTCCGGCCCCGTGATCGCGAGCGCGCCGCACGAGGACCTCGCGCGCCGAGCCGCCGGTCTCGCCGGCCTCCTCGATCGCGGCCGCGAGGAGCTCGCCGGCCAGCTCGTAGTGCCGCTCGGGCACCGAGACGCTCACCTGCCGGTCGGATCGGCGGTAGACCTTGGCCGGGCGGCCCGCGCCCGGCCCGGTGCGGCCGCTGCGGCGCTCGTACTCGACCGCCAGCAGCCGCTCCTCCACCAGGCGATCCAGGTGGAAGGCGACGGTCGCCCGGGGCACGCCGAGGGCCGACGCGACGTCGTCTCGGCTCACCGGCGCCGGGCGCCGGACGACGTACTCGTACAGCCGCCGGCGCGTCGGCTCGTCGAGCGTCGCGACCGCCGCCAGTGCGCCGGCCTGGGACTTGTGCATCTGAGCACTCTAAAACAAACAACCGTTGACGAAAACCCCGGCGGGCTTCTACCGTCGGCTCGTCCTGGTTCAGAAGGAGGCCTCAGTGACCGTCGATCCCGTCCGTGAACCGGTGCCGCTGCGGCACCTGGGCGTCGTCCCCGACCGCGACGCCATGGACCTGCGCGCGGCGGAACGCGCGGTCGCCGACCTGCTGCGCGCGCTGGGGAAGGACCCGGCGTCCGAGCACCTCGGCGACACGCCGCGGCGGGTGGCCAACGCCTACGCGGAGATGCTGCGCCCGCGCGACTTCAAGCTGACGACGTTCCCGAACGACGAGGGCTACGACGAGCTCGTGCTGGCGAAGAGCATCCCGGTGCAGTCGCTGTGCGAGCACCACCTGCTGCCCTTCCGCGGCGTCGCGCACGTGGGCTACCTGCCCGGCGAGCGGATCCTCGGCCTGTCGAAGCTCGCCCGCGTCGTCGAGATGTTCGCGCGCGACCTGCAGGTGCAGGAACGGCTGACCAAGCAGGTCGCGGACTGGCTGCAGGAACACCTCTCGCCCAAGGGCGTCGGTGTCGTGATCGAGGCCGAGCACCTGTGCATGTCGCTGCGCGGCGTGCGGGCGGCCGGCGCGCTCACCGTGACGTCGGCCCTGCACGGCCTGCTGCGGGAGGAACCCAAGTCGCGGCAGGAGTTCTTCGCGCTGACCGGAGTCAGCGCCTGAAAGGACCGTGAGCGGGGAACGATGTCCTGTTCCCCGCCCACGGCCGCTCCACAAAGGCCGTCAGTTGTCCCGGCGGTGCCGTCCGCCGCGCGACGCCCCGGCGATCGCGCGCACCCGCAGCGCCAAGTCGCTCCGGCGGGCGCGCTGTGCGTACTCCAGCAACGCTTCCACCTGCTCCTGCGGCAGCCACCCTTGATCCGCCCCGGCCTCCAGCCGCAGCAAGTGCGTCACCAGCTCCCGCGAATCCTCGTCGTGCTCACCGGCCAGCTCCGCGAACCGGCAGGCCGCGTCCGCTTCGCCGTCGCACCACGCCGTCATCGCCAGGAGCGTCGCCGTCGCCGTCAGGATGTCGCCGCGGTGGACGCCTCCCTCCGCCGCCAAGTGCTCCGCCAGCTGGAAGCTGTGCGTGCCGACACCGCCGGCACCTTCCCGGCGCACGGCTCTGGCCAGCGCCTTGATCTGCTGCGTGACATAGTCCCCGCTCGACAACCCCGACATGCCGTCCCCTCTGCCGCGCACGGCAACCCGTGCGTCACCCCGACAGGTGTATCGCATCGGGGGCCAGATACGTCGGATGCCCCACGGGTTTCCGCCGAGTGGGCGTGTGATCAGGTCGAACGGCCGCCCTCGGCGCGTCGCTGCGACACGTACACCGCCGCCGAGGTGCGCCGCTCGACCCCGAGCTTGTGCAGCACCGACGACACGTAGTTCTTCACCGTCTTCTCCGCCAGGAACAGCCGCTCCGCGATCTGCCGGTTGGTCAGGCCTTCGGCGACCAGGTCCAGCACCCGCCGCTCCTGCGGGCTGAGCTGCTCGTACCGCGGGTCCGGGGCCGCCACGTCCTCGCCGCGCAGCTTGTTCATCACCGACGCGGTGAGGGTGGCGTCCAGCAGCGAGCCGCCGACGGCGACCGTGCGGACGGCGTCGACCAGCGACCGGCCGGAGACCTGCTTGAGCATGTACCCGGCCGCGCCCGCCATGATCGCGCCGAAGAGCGCGTCGTCGTCCGAATAGGACGTCAGCATCAGGCAGGCCGGGGCAGGCTCGACGGTCGAGCGGATCTCACGGCACACCTCGACGCCCTGGCCGTCGGGCAGCCGGACGTCGAGGATCGCCACGTCCGGGCGGGCCTGCGGGATCCGGACCAGCGCCTCGGCCGCCGTCCCCGCCTCGCCGACCACCTCGATGTCCTCTTCGGACTCGAAGACGGTCTTCAGGCCGGTGCGGACCAGCTCGTGGTCGTCCAGCAGGAACACCGAGATCGTCATCGTCCACTCCCCTGCTCGCCGGCCCGGGCCGGCAGCTCCACGGTCCATTCCAGCCGGGAGCCGCCGCCCTCGGCGGCCACCAGCCCGCAGTTCCCGCTCCACCGTGCCGCACGGGCGGCCAGGTTGGCGAGCCCGCTGCGCCGGTCGGATTCCGACGGCGGGCCGGTCCCGTCGTCGCGCACCACCAGGCTCAGCCACCGGCCGCCCCGGTCCACGGTGACCTCGACCGAGGACGACGTCGCCCCGGCGTGGCGCGCCACGTTCGTCAGCGCCTCGCGCAGCGACGCGATCAGGTCGGACCGGACGGCGTCCGGCACCGCCGCGTCGAGCGGCCCGTCGAAGCCGACACGCGGCTCGAAGCCCAGCGTGTCCCGCGCGTCGACGGCCACCCGCAGCAGCTCGGCACGCAGGCTTCCCTGCGCCTGCGCGGGCGCCTGCAGCGAAAAGATGCTGTTGCGGATCTCGCGGATCGTGCCGTCGAGGTCCTGGGCGAACCCGGCGACGCGCGCGCCGACGGCCGGATCGGCGATCAGCCTGCTGACGCCCTCGATCCCCAGCCCGGTCGCGAACAGCCGCTGGATGACGAGGTCGTGCAGGTCTCGGGCGATCCGGTCGCGGTCGGAGAACACCGCCAGCTGCTGGCGCACCTCCTGCGCCCGGGAGAACTCGACGGCCAGCGCCGCGTGCCCGGCGAACGTCTCGGCCAGCTGGACGTCGGAGTCGGTGAACGGCGACTTGTCGCGGAACTTCGCGACGAGCAGGACGCCGAGGGTCTCGTCGCCGACGATCAGCGGCACCGAGATCGCCGAGTCGAGGTCCTTGATCATCGCGGGCATCGGCCCGGCGCGGTCGCGCTGCTCGTTCTGGACGTGCTCGCCGTAGTCACGCACGACCACCGGGCGCCGGGTGGTGAAGGCGATGCCGGTGGCGGTCCCCTCGGTCGGGACGGTCAGCCCGGTGAGCCGCTCGGAATCCTCCCCCGGCGGCTCGACGACGTCGAACACCAGCCGGTCGGGCCCGTCAGGCAGCGCGATCGCGCCCCCGGTGCCACCCGCGACCACGCGGGCGCGCTCGGCGATCAGCCGGAGCGTGGAACGCAGGTCCTGCACACCGAGCAGGGCTCGCGTGACGTCGTAGGAAGCCTCCAGCCAGCGTTCGCGGCGGCGCATCCCGTCGACGAGCACGGCTTTTTCGACGGCCATCCCGGTCGCCGCGGCCAGCGCGCCCAGCACCTCGCGCTCGCGGCGGCCGAACCCTCCGCCGGGGGGCTCGATGGTGAGGAGACCGAACACGCGCTCGCCGGCTCCGACCGGCAGCTCGACCGCGGGCCCGCCGGACGGCCGGCCGTACTCGGCGGCCACCTCGCCGTCGGGGCCCGTCACGTCGAGCCGGCCGTGGCGCGCGCCGACCAGCTCGCACGCGGTCGTCACGGCGCGGTCCAGCAACGCCGGCATCTCCAGCTCCCGCGCGATCCCGGCCACCGCGGCCAGGATCGCCGGCACGCCGATTTCGTCCGCCACTTCCCGCCGACCCCACATCAGCCCGATCCCGGGGGTCTCCCCGGGCCGTCAAGGGTCCCACAGGCGACTGCCCGTGTCGGCCCAATCCGGTTCGTCCATCCGGTGGGTCGATCGGCGGAGTGCCTCCGTTACTGATGTCGCAGTATTACTCGGCGTGGCAGGCCATGCGGTGACCGGTGATGGCTTCCACCGGGATCCGGAGGAACCGGCGGCCGGCCAGGGCCGGGCACGGGCACAGGCAGGCGATCCCGGCGTCGTCGGCCGGGGATTCGGTGGCGCGGCCCAGCAGGCTGACGTACCAGCCGGCACCGAGGTCGGCGGCGAAGTCGTCGGCTTCGAACGCGACGACGGCGTCACGCGCGCCCGCGTAGAGAGGACTGCTGGTCGGGACGGCGAACACGACGGCCTCGTCGACGACGGTGAAGCGCACCGGCCGGACGGCAGGCATCGCCCGGTGGGTGAAGATCACCCGGCCCAGGCTCGCCGTCCGGAGCAGCGCCAGGCACTGCTGCCGGTCGAGCAGCAGCCCGAAGCCCACGTCGTCCACCATCGCGTCCCTGCGTTTCTCCCTGTGAAAAATCCCCGGCCGTCAGCGTGATCGGTGGGCCGAGGCGGCCGGTAGGGCCGTTCGGCCCGGCCCCGCCGGGGCGCCCGGGCAGGCACGCCGCGGTCTCGCGCCAGGCACGCCGAGCGGTCTCGCGCCAGGGCCGGAAGACCCGGGCCGCGGCGGCCGCCCGGCCGGTGTGGCGGCCACGCGGCGTGACCTAGCGTCGTGACGGTCCGTCGCCGAGGGAAAGGTGAGACTCGATGCCGCCGCAGTCCGCCACGGGCGAACCCGCTCCCACGGCGACCTTCAGCCTCGATCCGGAGCTCGTCCGGTCCGCGATCGCCGGCAACCGCGCCGGGATCGCGGGTGTGCTGCGCGCGCTGCGGCCGATGGTGTTCCGCTACTGCCTCGGCCGGCTCGGCACGTGGCAGGACGGCTCGTCGGACGCCGAGGACTGCGCGCAGGACGTGCTCCTGGCGGTGGTCGGCGCGCTGCCGGGGTACCGCTACGAGGCCGACGGTTTCCTGCCGTTCGTGTTCGGCATCGCGGCGCACAAGGTGTCCGACGTCCACCGCAAGCGGGCGCGCGACCGCACGAGCCCGGTGGCCGACCTCCCCGCCGAGCGCTGGACCGGCGGCGACCCGACGGGCGAAGAGGTCGAGCGCGCAGCGGGTTTGGACTGGTCTGCGGGACTGCTCGACACACTCCCGGCCCGCCAGCGCGAGATCCTGGTGCTGCGCATCATCTTGGGGCTGTCGGCCGAGGAGACCGCGGCGGCGGTGGGGTTGCGCAGCGCGGGCGCGGTCCGCGTGGCTCAGCACCGGGCGTTGACGACCCTGCGGCGCGGCCTGCTCGCCCAGAAGCGGGCCGCCTCCTGAGCAGCGGGAGCGCCGTATCGAAGGACTTGGCCTCCTCCGATGCGGTGCTCCCGCCGTGCGATCATGCGCCGGTGTCGCCCCTTTTGATCGTCGTCGGCGGGCTGCCCGCCACCGGGAAGACCACCATTGCGGCGGAACTGGCGCGCCGCACCGGTTTCTCCTTCCTGCGGATCGACACCATCGAACAGGCCGTCGTCCGCTCCACACCCCTCGCGCAGCCGCTCGGGCCGGTCGGGTACGTCGTCGCGCGGGAGGTGGCCGCCGATCTCCTGCGCACCGGGGTCAGCGTGATCGCCGAGTGCGTCAACCCCCTCGCCGTCACCCGCGATGCCTGGCGGGACACCGGTCTCGGCCACGGCGCGCGCGTGCTCGAAGCGGAGATCGTGTGCTCCGATCCGGCCGAACACCGGCGCCGCGCGGAAACCCGGGACACCGGCATCCCCGGGCACGTCCTGCCCACCTGGGCGGCCATCGTCGGCCGCGAGTACGAGCCGTGGACGCGCGACCGCCTCGTCGTCGACACCGCCCGGCTGCCGGTCGACGAGGCCGTCGCGGTCATCGAAGCGGCTGCGCGACCTCGTCGTTGACGCTCTCCAGCCGGCGGCCGGTCGTGCGCGGGCCGAGCACCGCGATGTCCACCGCGACCACCACCAATGCCGCGGCCACGACCAGGAACAGCGTCGTCGGGCCACTCGAGTTCAGCAGCGGCACCAGCACGAACGGCATCGCGCCGCTCGCCAGCCGCGAAAGCGAGTAGGTGCCGCTCGACGCCGTCGAGCGCAGCGCCGTCGGGAAGATCTCCGCCTGGTAGATGTGGTAGGCGTTCGAGAACACGTTGCTGGTCGCGGTGTACAGGAAGCCGAACACGAGGATCAGCGCCATCGAACCCGAGTAGCCGAACGCGATGCCGAACACCGCCATCGCCAGCACCGAGCCGACCACGAGGTACTTCCGCTCGACGCGTTCCACGAGCGGCAGCGACAGCGCCGAGCCGACCGGGTAGCCGAGGTAGGTCAGCGCGGCGAACAGCAGCGACTGCGAAACCGCGTACCCCTTGGCGGCCAGCACCAGCGGCACCAGCGTGCCGAAGCCGTAGTAGCCGAGCGTCTGCAGGATCTGGAAGACGACCATCATCCAGGTGCGCCGGCGCAACGCGGGCCCGAACAGCTCACGCACCGGCGCGGCCGCGCGCTTGCGGGTGGTGCCGCGGGGCGGCGCGGGGTTCTCGTTGACGCCGCCGCGTGCCTCGGCTTCGAGCCCGGCCACCAGGTGCTCGGCCTCCTCGGTGCGGCCGACCGACTCCAGCCACCGCGGCGACTCGGGCAGGCCGCGCCGCAGCAGGAACACCGCGCCCGCGCCGAGCGCGCCGAGCACGAACAGCCAGCGCCAGCCGGCGATGCCGAGGATCTCGTGCTCGGTCAGGCCGCGGGCGAGGAAGCCGACGACCGGGAAGCCGCAGAACGCGAGCGTGTACGCCCAGGCGATGAACCGGCCGCGCTTGCGCGCCGGGAGCAGGTCGGTGAGGTAGGTGTCGGCCAGCGGCGGCTCCGCGCCCAGGCCGATGCCCGCGAAGAACCGCGTCACCAGCAGCATCAACGCGCTGCCGCTGAACGCGCCGAGCAGCGAGAAGAGCGAGTAGAGCCCCAGGTTCAGCAGGAACGCGCCCCGGCGGCCGAACCGGTCGGCGAGCCGGCCGAGCAGCAAGGCGCCGAAGAACATGCCGACGAACGTCGACGCCAGCAGCGGCGGCAGCTCCGCCTTCGTCAGGGAGAACTCCTCGACGAGCACCGAGCTGAGCACGCCGGTCAGGAAGACCTCGTAGAAGTCGAAGAACAGGCCGAGCCCGACGGCGACGGTGGCCCGGCGGTGCGTGCGGGTGATGGGCAGCCGGTCGAGCCGGCCCGCGATCGTGCCGGTGTCCGGCACGGCGGCGTCGGGGATGTTCGCCATCCGTCGTCTCCTTTGACTTCTCCACCATGTGGTTGGCCGACCCATAATGTGACGGGCAGCGGACGGAGTCAAGGACACGCGGGACACGACCAGCATCGGTTAACGGGCAACCACGCGCAGCCCGGGAGGAATCGGGCGCCCGGAGTCAGAGAGCGGCGACCCGCTCGACACCCGGCCGGTACCCGAGCCGCTCCGAAGCGCGCCGCCCGGCCTCCACCACGGTCGGCGCCAGCCGCGGCACGTCGGCCGCGGTCATGCGCTGGGTCGGCGCGCCGATCCCGATCGCCGCGCTGACCTCGCCGTTCAGCCCGAACACCGGGGCACTCAGCGACGCCGCGCCGAGGTCCCGCTCCTCGAAGCTCACCGCGTACCCCGCCTCGCGGATCTGCCCGAGCTGCTCGGTGAGCAGGTCGATGTCGACGGTCGTGCGCGGGGTGAAGCGCGCCAGGCCGTGGCCGATCGCGTCCTTGACCGCCAGCTTGTCCCAGGCCAGGAACACCTTGCCGGCCGAGCCGGCGTGCAGCGGCATCACCATGCCGACCACGAACAGCCGCACCACCGGGTGGCGGGACTCCGCCAGCGAAATCACCGTCCGGTACGCGCCGTCGCGGACGTACAGGCAGGCCGTCTCGCCCGTTTCGTCGCGCAGCTGCTGCAGCACCGGCCGGGTCAGCCGGACCAGGTCGAGGCCGAACGTGCCGGGTGCCGCCCAGCGGACCAGGCCGAGCCCGACGCGGTAGGTGTCGTCGTAGCGGTCGAGGAAGCCCTCGCGCACCAGGTTGTGCACCAGCCGCTGGCACGTGCTCGCCGGCAGCCCGGTCGAGCGGGTGATCTGCTGCAGCGTCAGCTCGGGGTCGTCGATGGTGAACGACTCGAGGATCTGCTTGAACTTGCGCAGCACCAGCACCGGCGTCGTGCCGCTGCGTTCTTCCTCTGCCATCGCCCCGCCCCGTGCCCGTGGTGTGCCGCACAGTCTATCCACGCTCGACGCTGTTGACTCCACGACACTCGCCCGTATTCTGGGTTTACAACTCACATCGTGGTTTGGAGTCGGGCATGAGTCAGCAAACCGGACCCCTGGCGGGCATCCGGGTGGTCGAACTGGGGAACTTCATCGCCGCGCCGACCGCCGGCCGGCTCCTGGCGGACTTCGGCGCCGACGTCGTCAAGGTCGAACGCCCGGGCACCGGGGACGAGCTCCGGCGCTGGCGGTTGTACGACGGCGACACGTCGCTGCTGTTCCGCACCCTCGGCCGCAACAAGCGCTCGATGACCGTCGACCTGCGCCACCCCGAAGGACAAGAGCTCGTCCGCGCGCTCGCCGCGCGCAGCGACGTCCTCCTGGAGAACTTCCGCCCCGGCACCCTCGAACGCTGGGGACTCGGCCCCGGCGACCTGCGCGCGCTCAACCCGCGGCTGGTCGTCGTCCGCGTCTCCGGGTACGGCCAGACCGGCCCCTACCGCGACCGCCCCGGCTTCGGCGGCGTCGCCGAAGCGATCGGCGGCCTGCGCGCGCTCACCGGCTACCCGGACCGGCCACCCACCCGCGTCGGGGTCAGCCTCGCCGATTCCGTCGCGGGGCTCTACGCGGTGATCGGCGCGCTGATGGGCCTGCTCCGGCGCGACCGCGAGCCGGGTGCCGCCCCGGGTGAAGTCGTCGACGTCGCGCTGTACGAAGCCGTCTATTCGCTGATGGAGTCGCTGCTCCCGGACTTCGAGGCGTTCGGCGTCGTGCGCGGCCCGGCCGGCTCCGCGCTGCCCGGGGTGGCGCCGTCCAACACCTACCGCTGCGCCGACGGCAAGTACATCGTGGTCAGCGGCAACGGCGACGCGATCTTCCGCCGGCTCATGCACGCCATCGGCCGCGACGACCTCGCCGTCGACCCCCGGCTCGCGGACAACGCGGGCCGGGTCGAGCACGCCGGACTGCTCGACGACGCGATCGGCGCGTGGACCGCGACGCTCACCCAGGAAGCCGCCGAAGCCGGGCTGCGCGACGCGTCCGTCCCGTGTGGACCGATCCTGACCGCCGCGGACATCGCGAAGGACCCGCACTTCGAGGCCCGCGGCATGCACGAACGGCACCGAGTGCGCGGCCACGACGGCGAAGTCACGTTCCCCGGCATCGTGCCGACTCTGACCGAGCGGCCCGGCCGGACCCGCTCGCTCGGGCCGGAGCTGGGCGAACACACCGAAGCCGTGCTCGCCGAGCTCGGCGTCACCGGCGAGGCGGTCACCCGCCTCCGTGAGAACGGAGTGATCTGACCATGACCGAAGTCCTCCTCACCGAGGTCGTCCTGCGTGACGGCCTGCAGGACGAGGCCGTCACCGTGCCGACGCACGAAAAGGTCCGGCTCGCCCGCGGTCTCATCGATGCCGGCGTGCGGTCCCTGGAGGTCGGGTCGTTCGTCTCCGCGCGCCGGGTGCCGCAGATGGCCGACACGGGCGAGGTGCTGACGGCTCTGCTGGACGCGCCGGCGGCGCTGCACTCCCTCGTCTTCACCGAACGCGGGGCGCGGCAGGCGATCGACGCGGGTGCCCGGACGGTGCGGCTGGTCGTGTCGGCGAGCGACGGGCACAGCGTCGCCAACGCGGGCGTGCCGACGGCCGCGGCGCTCGATCGGCTGGCCGGGTGCGCCGCGCTGCTGGCTTCGGCCGGGGTGGCCGTGGAGGCGTCGGTCGCGACGGCGTTCGTGTGCCCGTTCGACGGCGACACCGACCCGGACCGGACGGCCGACGTCGCCGCGCGGCTGGGCGCGATGGGCGCGCGCGTCGTCCACCTCGCCGACACGATCGGCGCCGCACGGCCGAGCCAGCTGCGGACGATCGTGTCGGCGGTCCGCGACGAGCTGCCGGACGTCCCGCTCGGCCTGCACCTGCACAACACGTACGGGCTGGCGCTGGCGAACGCGTGGGAAGGGTTCGGACTGGGCATCCGCCGGTTCGACGCGGCACTGGGCGGTCTCGGCGGCTGCCCGTTCGCCCCGGGCGCGTCGGGCAACGTCGCGACGGACGACCTGGTCGACTTCTTCCACCGCGAAGGCATCGCGACGGGCATCGACGTCGCCAAGCTGGCCGCGTTGCGCGACCAGATCGGCCTCGCGGTCGGCCACCGGCTGGGCTCGGCACTGGCGGCGATCCCCGCGGTCCCGGCCACCCTCCGCTGACCCGGACGTCTTGAATGAGTCATTCAGGACCTCCGGTGACCTGAATGACTCATTCAAGACCTTTGCCGGGCGGGCGGTGGTCCGGGCGGTCGGCGAGCAACGGGAGCGTGGGGTCCCACGTCGTGCCGTCCTCGGCGTCGCGGCGGCGGCGGGCGATGCCCGACAGCGCCTCCAGGACCACGCGGTTCGCCAGGAACGACGTGATCTCCGCCTGGTCGTACGGCGGGGACACCTCGACGACGTCGATCCCGACCACCGGCAGCTCGTACGCGATCCGCCGGACCGAATCCAGCAGCTGACGAGCCGTCAGCCCACCCGGTTCCGGCGTGCCCGTGCCCGGCGCGTGGCCCGGGTCGCAGACGTCGATGTCCACCGACAGGAACACGCCGTCGCACTCGTCCAGCGCGATCCCGAACGCTTCGGTGAGACATTCGTCGAGACCGCGCGCGACGACTTCGGTCATCTCGTACGACCGCATGCGCTGCGCCGCCATCCAGTCCAGCGTCGCCGGTTCCGGCCAGTAGCCGCGCAGGCCGATCTGGAGGAACCGGTCGCCGCGGACCGCGCCGGACTCGATCAGGCGGCGCATCGGCTGGCCGTGGCCGACCAGCGAGCCGAACGCGATGTCGCCGGTGTCGGCGTGCGCGTCGAAGTGGATCATCGACACCCGCCCGTGCCCCACGTGCTGGGCGACGCCGGCGGCGTCCGGCCAAGCGATCGTGTGGTCGCCGCCGAGGATGAGCGGGATCGCGCCGTTCGCGGTGACCGCGTGCACCGCCTCCTGCAGCGAACGCACCGAGCGCTCGGCGTCGCCCGAGTACATCTCGACGTCGCCGGCGTCGTAGACGGCCAGGTCCTTGAGCCCGTCGACGCGCAGCGCCAGCGACGGGCGCGAGCCGTCGTGCGGGAGGTAGCAGCTCTGGCGGATGTACTGCGGGCCGAACCGGGTCCCCGGGCGGTGGGAGGTCCCGCCGTCGAACGGAGCGCCGAGAATGACGACGTCGGCGTCGCGATAAGTGGCGGCGTCCGCCCAATCGCACCGCTCGACGCCCAGGAATGTGATGTCCGGGCCGAACTGGGTTCCGTACCGTGCCATGGGCACGGATTCTGCCGCGCCGCGCGACATTCGGCCAGCGGGCATTCGGCGGGTCTCACCCAGGTATACGGATGCGGGTTCAGGTCGGTTCAAAGTTTTTCGCCACACCCTCCGGAGCTGGACAACGCCCCGGTCAGCGGCCCAGGATGACCGCACACCCGAGTACGCCGGAGAGGGACACGCGCGGCACCCCAGCGTGATCCAGATGCGGGCCGTCGTGCCCGCTTTTTTCGCGTCCGCCATTCTTGGTCGATTCCCGGCGCCTTTTCTCGGCCACCCGCGACTACGCAAACGGGACCCCGGACTGACGGTTCGTAATTAAGTGAAATCTCTTCTTGCCCGGTGTCAAGCCCCGGTGTAGCTTCCATCACGGAACGATAACCAGCCGGTTGACGGCGCGGCCACGGGCAGGTGGCGGCGCATCCACCGATGTCGGGTCGGTGGACCAGCCGGGAATCGTTCCGTCCCGCCGACGTAGTTCCCTGGTAAGTACGAGCCTGGGCTCGTGCCGCCAGTGTCGCGCATTCCCGCCAGCCCGACACCCCGGAGGATCCATCCATGTCCCGCACCCAAGGGCGCCATCGCATCTCCCGCAGAACGAAGATCGCGACCGGCGGCATCGCCCTCGCGCTCGCGGTCGGCGGCATCGTCGTCGCGACGACCACCGGCAACACCGGTGAAGCGAGCGCCGACGAGGCCAACCCCGCCTTCTTCGTCGACATCCTCAAGGTCCAGCCGAACCAGTTCGACCCGCGCCCGGTCTACGGCGCCTCGACCGGCACCTTCACCGTCGACTGCGGCCGCAACGAGAACGGCCACTTCAACCCCGACAACTTCATCGCCCAGCCCGGCGTCAAGAACGGCGCCCAGCACCTGCACGACTACGTCGGCAACCTTTCGTCGAACGCCGACTCGAACAACAAGAGCCTCGCCAAGGCCGGCACCACCTGCCGCAACGGTGACAAGTCCGCCTACTTCTGGCCGGTCGTGCGCATCGACACCGGCGAGGAAGAGAAGAACGAGCCCGCCAAGGCACCGGACGGCGACCGCGCGCAGGCCGACCAGGAGGCCAAGACCGTCCAGGTCGCGTGCCCGGACGTCGCCAGCAAGCTCGCCGACGTCCCGGACCAGGCCATGGCCGAGGTCGACAGCAACCTCGACCAGCTCGACACGCAGACCGACGAGGCCAACCAGCGCGTCGCGCAGACGCAGGGCCAGGGCGGCGCGAACTTCGTGCAGAACGCGATCCTCGGCCCGCTGAAGGACCGGCGCGCCGCGATCCTCGAGCGGATCGCCACCATCATCGCCCGGTTCGCGCCGAAGCCGCAGGACCTCGGCGGCCTCGCGCCGTGCGCGCCGAAGCCGGGCAAGGACACCGGGACGCCCACCCCGCCGCCGAGCAGCACCGCGGGTGGCGCACTGCCCGGGCAGGACGAGAACAACGAGCTGCCGGGCAACGACGGCAAGATCCTGCGCCCGCAGAAGGTGCAGATCACCTTCCGCGGCAGCCCGGTCGGCAAGGTCGTGGCGATGCCCAAGTTCCTGCGCGTGCTCTACGGCGACGCGAAGCAGTCGACCAACGGGCCGGCCAACGCCCGCGCGAGCTGGACGTGCAGCGGGTTCGAGAACCGCGTCACGGACAAGTACCCGATCTGCCCGCAGAACAGCAAGGTCAAGCGGATCCACACGTTCCCGAGCTGCTGGGACGGGAAGAACACCGACAGCGCCAACCACCGCACGCACATCGTGTTCCCGGACCAGTTCGGCCGGTGCGCCAAGGGGTTCAAGGCCGTCCCGCAGCTGCAGATCTCGCTGACCTACGACATCCCGCACGACATCCAGGTCAAGAAGCAGTACAAAGTGGACGCTTTCCCGCAGGAGAAGCACAACCCGTTGTCCGACCACGACGACTTCGCCAACGTGATGTCGCAGCGGATCATGAACGGGCTGGTCAACTGCGTGAACCGCGGTAAGACCTGCCGGGCCTGAGTCCCCACGCGAAAGCCGGCGGCGCAGTGTGCACTGCGCCGCCGGCTTTTGCGGCAGGATGGACGCCATGGTCACCGGTGACGAGGTCCGCGCGTTCGCACTGACGCTCCCCCGCGCCTACCAGGCGTTCGTGCGTGACCGGGCCAAGTTCCGCGTCGGGCAGATCGTGTTCGCCGCGCTGTCGCGGGACGAGACCGAGCTGGGCTTCGGTTTTCCCCGTGATCAACGGGAAGCCCTGGTCGCGGGCGAACCGGAGAAGTTCCTCATGCCCGAGCCCTCGGACATGCGCTACCAGTGGGTGCGCTGCCGCCTCTCTGCGATCGACGCGGACGAGATGCGCGAACTCGTCCTGGACGCGTGGCGGATGTGCGTGCCGAAGAAGGTCTGGGCGGCCTACGCGGAGACGCACCCGCTCTGATCGCGCTCGGCCGCCACGAGCGCGTCTTCGGTGACGACGAGCAGGCCCGCGAGCACCGCGAAGGCCAGGACCGCCATGACCACGAACACCGCGTGCAGCCCCAGGCCCTGCGCGATCGCTCCGCCCGCGAGGGCACCCAGGGACTTCGTCCCCCACGCGACGAGCCGGTAGCTGCTGTTGAGCCGGCCCAGGAGCCGGTCGGGGGTGAGCCGCTGGCGCAACGACACCATCACGACGTTCGACACCATGACGCCCGCGCCGCCGACGAAGAACCCCGCACCGACGGCGTACGGGTTCGCGGTCACCGCGAGCGTGCCGACCGAGAGCCCGCCGGTGAGCCAGGAGATCCACAGGGTGCGGACGCGGCCGAGCCGGCGCTCCACGACTTCGGCGACCAGCGACCCGGTCAGCCCGCCCGCGGCGCTCGTGGCCATCAGCAGCCCGAACGCCGGTGCGGACAGGCCCATCGCCGAGCCCGGGCCCACCGCGTAGAGGACGATGACGGCGAAGGTCGCTCCGGTCGCGAAGTTGAACGTGCCGACCATGACCGAGAACGTCCGCAACACCTTGTGGCGCACCAGGAACCGCAGCCCTTCGGCGATGTCCGCGCGCAGGGTGGTGTGTTTTTCGCGCGGGATCCGGTACTCCCCGCGCACGAGCAGCAGGGCCACGACCGCGACGGCCCACAGCGCCACCGGCGTGACGAGCGCGGCGACGACGCCGGCCGCGGCCAGCACCCCGGCGAGCGGCGGGCCGGCGAACTCGTTGGCCGTCTGCTCGGCGGCGAACATGCGGCCGTTGGCGCGGGCCAGGTGCTCCCGCCCGACGACCTGCGGGACGATCGACTGCGCGGCGGTGTCGTAGATCGTCTCGGCGCACCCGACGCCCACGGCGGCGACGTACAGCGCCCAGATCGATCCCCCGCCGAACACGGTCAGCAGCGTGACGCCGGCGAGCAGCCCGCCGCGCACGAGGTTGGCGGCGAGCATCGCGCGGCGGCGGTCGAGCCGGTCGACCAGCGCGCCGGCGATCAGCGCGAACAGCAGCCACGGCAGGCTGAAGGCGAAGGCGAGGCCGGCGATCAGCGCGGGCTCACGGGTGTAGCCGACCGCGACCAGCGGTAACGCGACCTTGAGGACGCCGTCGGCGAGGCTGGACAGGCCGGCGGCGGACCACAGCCGCCAGAACACGGGGTTCACGGAATGGAGGATCGCACATCGATGGGCTTTTCTCCATCGATGTGACCGGATTCCATCGATGGACTACGCTCCGCTCATGACGGAACCCCGCCGCCGGCGCCCGGCGACGCCGGAGGAGGCCAAGGCCCTCGGCCACCCGCTGCGCCTGCGCATCATGCGGATGTGCCTGGTCGAGGAGCTGACGAACAAGCAGCTGGCCGACCGTCTCGACCGCGACCCCGGCACGGTCCTGCACCACGTGCGCCAGCTGGTGTCGGCGGGCCTGCTGGAACCGGCCCCGGTCCGCACGGGGGCCAGCGGCGCGCTGGAGAAGCCGTACAAGTCCAACAACGAGACGTGGTGGCTCGACGGCCCCCTGGCCGACGCCGACGCCGAGACGCGGTTCGCGCCGATCGAGATCTTCCAGGAGGAGATCCGGGCGGCGGGGCCGGAGTCGGTGGCGGTGCACGAGAAGTTCCTGCTGCACCTGTCCCCCGACGAGGTCGGAGAGCTGGACCGCCGGATCCTCGCCGTACTCGACGAATACGTGGCGACCGACCACGAACGGCTCGACCGCCCGGCACTCGGCGGGATCTTCGTGCTGCACCACGTGACGCGCGAGGCCCCGGACGAAAAGCCGTGAGCACGCGCGGAAGGCCCCCTGCCCGGGGGAGGTGGGCAGGGGGCCGGTTCGCTCGCCCCGGCCGGGGATGGTGGCCGGGGACCTTCACTGTCCGGGGCGGGTCCCGCCGCCCCCAGGACGGCGGGAACCGCGGTCGCTCAGGACGTCAGTGGTTCACCTTGAACCACGGCTGCGACCAGCCGAGGTAGGTCTGGCCCCACTTGCTCTTGATCTGCGCGATCGTCGTCTCGGTGTAGCTGCCGTAGGCGTTGATGTCGTTCGACAGGAACTTGCCGTCGCCGATCGAGATCATCGTGTGCCCGGCGCCGCTGCTCTTGAAGAAGGCGAGCCCGCCGGCCGGGACCTGGTAGTCACCGGGGTGCTTGAACGAGGCCGGGATCTGGGTCCAGTGGATGTAGGCCGTCTCGGAGCCCGAGGCGGTCCAGCCGTAGTTCTGCGCGTTGATCCGGTCGCACCAGCCCTCGTAGGAGTCGAGGTCGTTGGTGTGGATGCGGGTCTTGGCGTAGGCGACCGCCTGCGCACAGGTCTTCGGGTCGCCGGTGCCCGCGGTGGTGCAGGTCAGCGTCGAGCCCGCGCAGTCCGGGGCGACCCGGCCGTCCGAGCCGGTGTAGACGTAGGAGTCGCTGACGTAGCCGTCGCCCACCTTGTCCCAGATGTCCGAGGTGCCGTACTTGCCGTCGACGGTCGATCCGTTGGTCTGGCAGGAGATGGTGACGGCGGTGCCGTCGGCGATGGTGCCGACCGGGCTCCCGCTGGTGCTCGGGGTGGCCCGCACGGTCAGCGCGATGCCCGAGTCGGTGTGCACCGTGCCCGAGGCCGCCAGGGCCGGGGTGGCGCCGGCGAGCACGATCGCCGCGGCGATGCCGGCCACGCCGGCCACCCGCTTCCCGATCCGAATTCTCATTTGTCCGTCCCTCCAGGATTCGTTGTGGGGACAGCATGGCGACCGCCGGTACAAGGCCCGTACAAAAGCGCGAACGCCCTCTGAAGATGCGGCAAACAGGACGAAGCCCCGCCGGAATCACCGGCGGGGCTTCGCAAAACGGGCTCAGGCCAGGTACTCGGCCACCGCACGCAGGCTGACGTAGGAGCCGCTGAACGTGTCGATCCGCGGGCCGTCGCCATCCGCGGGGCCCGGCACGCCGGTCTCCACCCGGATGAAGTCCACAGTGGACAACGCGGCCAGCAGCTCGCGCACCCGCGGGTGCCGGTGCGCCTCCCGGGTCACCACGACGACGCTGCGGAAGTCCCGGGCCGCTTCGAGGACCGCGTCGGCGTCGTCCGGGGTCGCGGTGAGCGTCCGCGTGCCCGGCACCAGCTCGGCCAGGTGCGCGCCCAGGCCCCACGGCATCGGCCCGGCCGCGATGGTCGGCTCGGTCTGGACGTCGACGACCAGTGGCGGGCCGTCGAGCCGCACGTCACCCCGGATACGCAGCGCCTTGCGGGCCGCCTCCAGGCCGAGCCGCCGGTCGACCGGGCCCACCTGCGCCGGTGCCGGGTCGGTGCCCAGCGCCGCCGTCCGCGAAGCCGCCTCCTCGAGCCGCTCCAGGGGCAGTTCCCCTGCCGCGACCGCGGCCACGATCGCCGCAACGCACGCGTCCAGGTGCTCGGCCTCGAACGCCGCGCCGCCGAGGCAGAGCGCGTCCGCGCCCGCGGCCAGCGCCCGCACGGCCGAGCGGCCGAGGCCATCGTGCTTGCCGTATGCGCCGGACACCGCCCCCATCTCCAGTGCGTCGGTGATCACCGCGCCGGTGAAGCCGAGCTCGCCGCGCAGGACGTCGGTGAGCGCCGTCCGGTTGAGCGTCGCCGGCTCGTCGCCCCAGGCCCGCACGACCAGGTGGCCCGACATCACCGAGCGCACCCCGGCCCGGATCGCCGCGGCGAACGGGACCAGCTCGATCTCCCGCAGCTCTTCGACCGTGCGCGGCAGCACCGGCAGCGCGACGTGCGAGTCCTCGGTCGCCGCGCCGTGGCCCGGGAAGTGCTTCGCGCAGGCCGCGACGCCGTACTTCTGCAGGCCGGTCACGTAGGCCGCGACGTGCGGGGACGCCTTCGCCGGGTCGGACCCGAACGCCCGGACGCCGATGATCGGGTCCTCGGCCGCCAGGGTCAGGTCCGCACACGGCGCGAGGTTGAGCGTGACGCCGCAGGCCGCGAGCCGTTCGCCGAGCGCGGCGGCGACCGCGGTGGTCAGCTCCGGGTCGTCGGCCGCGCCGAGGGCCAGCGGCCCCGGCACGAACGACCCGGTGTTGACGTCGAGGCGGGTGACGTCGCCGCCCTCTTCGTCGATGCCGACGACCACGCCGTCCCGTTCACCCCGCAGCTGCGCGGTGAGCGCGGCGACCTGCTCGTCGTCGACGACGTTGCGGCCGAACAGCACCACCCCGCCCAGCCCGCCGGCGACGCGCCGGCGCAGCCAGTCCGGCGCGGTGGTCCCGGCGAACCCGGGCAGGAGAACGGCCTCGGCGAGCTTCTCCGGTGTGGTCAACCGCTACCCCTTCACGGCGCCGGCGGTCGCGCCGGACACGAGCTTGCGTTGCACGAGCAGGAAGAACACCAGGGCCGGGATCGCGTAGATGACCGACGCGGCCATGACGCCGCCCCAGTCGGTGGCGAACGCCGTGCGGAAGGACGCCAGCCACACCGGCAGCGTCTCCTTCGGCTTGTCCCGGATGAACACCAGCGCGAACAGGTACTCGTTCCACGCGGTGATGAAGCTGAACACCGACGTCGTGACCAGCCCCGGGCCGAGCAGCGGCAGGGTCACCCGGCGGAACGCGCCGGTCTGGCTGCAGCCGTCGATCATCGCGGCCTCTTCCAGCTCGTACGGGATCCCGTTGACGAACCCGTAGAGCATCCAGACCGTGAACGGCAGCGTGGTGGCGAAGTAGATCAGCAGCAGCGACGGCAGCGTGTTGAGCAGCCCGGCGTCCCGCATCAGCAGGAACAGCGGGATGAACAGCGCCGACACCGGCGCCAGCTGCGCCACCATGACCAGCACCAGGAAGCCCTTGCGGCCGGTGAAGCGCAGCCGCGAGAGCGGGATCGCCGCCAGCGTCCCGGCGACCAGCGCGCACAGCACCGACCCGACCGTGACGATCAGGCTGTTCATCAGATAGGTCGGGAAGTTGTCCTTGGTCAGCGCGGTGGCGAAGTTGCCGAACGAGAACGACGTCGGGATCAGGTCGTACTTGGGCGACAGGATCTCGCCGGGCGTCCGCAGCGACGTGACGAACATCCAGTACGTCGGGAACACGATCGCCAGCGCGACGAGCACGCCGACCACCGAGAGCACGATCCGCTGCGACAGCGACTTCTTCACGACAGATCACCTTCCCGGGTCCGGGTGAGCAGCTGGATGTACCGGCCCGTGATGAGCGCGAGCACGATCAGCATCAGCGTCGCGATCGCGGCCGCCGCGCCGAAGTGGTTGCCCGCGATGCCCTTGAGGTAGAGCACGACGGCCAGCGTGGTGCTCTCGCCGTCGGGGCCGCCTTCGCGGATCGCCCAGATCTGGGCGAAGGCGTTGAAGTCCCACAGCACGGACAGGAACGTGACCATGGTGGTGATCGGCTTGATGGCGGGCCAGGTGACCGCGCGGAACGTCTGCCACCCGCTGGCGCCGTCGATCCCGGCGGCCTCGTACTGCTCGCGCGAGACGCCGATGATGCCCGCGTACAGCGAGAACGTCACGAACGGCACGGCCTGCCACACGATGAGCAGCCCGATCACCGCCAGCGTGCTGGTGCCGCTGGAGAACCACGAGAAGCCGATGAAGCTGTGGAACCCGAGGCGGTCGAGGGTCTTGTTGAGGATCCCGTACTGCTCGTCGAAGATCCACTGGAACACGGTGGTCGTCGCGATCACCGGCGTGGCCCAGGCCAGCACCAGCGTGACCTGCACGATGATCCGCACGACCGGGCCGAGGTGGCGCATGAGCACCGCCAGCAGCAGGCCGCCGAGGATGGTGGCGGCCACGATCGAGGCGGTGAAGACGAGGGTCCGGAGCGTGACCGCCCAGAACTCCGGGTCCGAGAGCGTGTTCGTGTAGTTGTCGAACCCGATCCAGACGGTCTTGCCGGAGACGAGCTGGCCGATGTCGAGCTTGCGGAAGCTGATCGCGAGCACCTGGACCAGCGGCCAGGCGAGCAGGACCAGGATCGCGGCGAGCGCGGGGAGCAGCAGCAGGTACGGGAGCACCCGGTCGCCGAACCGGCCCCGCCTGCGCTTCTTGGCCCGTGTGTCGCGCGGCGATGCCGGCGGGGTCGCCCCCGCCGGCATCGTCACATTGGCGGTCGCTGTCATCCGCCGATGAGCTTGTTCAGCGCTGCGTTGGCGTCGGCGGTCGCCTGGTCGAGCGTCTTCTTGCCGGTCAGGTACGCGGTCAGCATGTCCTTGACCGGGTTCTGGCCGGACTCCACGTCACCCCACTTCGGGCTGGCCGGCACGGCCTTGCCGTTGGTGGAGGCCTTCGCCATCACGCTGCCCAGCGGGTCCTTGTCCAGGCCGGTGAGGTCGGTCGACGTGCCGGGCACGACGCCGGCGGCGGCGAGCTGGCCCTGGTACTTCGCGCTGGAGAGCAGCTTGATGTACTCCTTGGCCGCGGCCACGTTCTTGCTGTTCGCCGGGATGGCCAGGTTCGAGCCGCCCAGGAAGACCGGGGCGCTCTGGCCGGCGGTCTTGCTCGGGATCGCGAACGCGCCGGTCTTGGCGGTCAGGCTCGGGTCCGTCTTGGCGGCCGTCGGCAGCTCCCACGGGAGACCGATCATCATGGCCACCTTGCCGGCACCGTAGACGGTCGCCTGCTGCGGCTTGGCCTCGTCCGCGTCCTTCGGCGCCTTGGTGCCGGAGGTGTCGACGAGCTTCTTGTAGAACTCGAGGCCCGCCTTCGCGCCGGCGCTGTCCAGCGTCGCCTTGAAGTTCTTGCCGTCGGCCTGGGCGATGTCACCGCCGTTGTCCCAGATGAAGGAAAGCAGCGAGTACCAGTTCTGGCCCGGCATGTAGAGGGCCTGGAAGTCCGGGTCGGAGCCGAACTTCGTCTTCAGCTTGGTGATCGCGTCGATCCACTCGTCGTTCGACGTCGGCGGCTTGGCGATGCCGGCCTGCTCGAACATGTCCTTGCGGTAGATGACCTCACGGTTGGCCGCGTAGAACGGGACGCCGTAGGTCTTGCCTTCGTAGGCGCCGGAGTCCGCGAGGCCCTTCAGCCACTGCGCGCCGTTGAAGCTGTCCTTGTCGGCGGTCAGGTCGGTCAGCACGCCTTCCTGCGCGGCGAACGCCGCGGTCTGCGTGTTGCCGATCTCGATCACGTCCGGCGGCGCACCGCTCGCCAGTGCGGTGGTCAGCTTCTGCTGGATGCCGTCCCACTGCTGGATCTCGTACTTGACCTTGACGCCCGGGTGGGCGGCCTCGAACTCCTTGTTGAGCGCGTCGGTCAGGGTGCTGGGCGCGGAGCCCGTCATCAGCCAGACCGTGACGTCGCCGGTGATCTGCGCGGGAGCACCACTCGACGACGCGGCGGTGTCCGTGCCGCTGGAACCCGCGCAGCCCGCGGTCGCGAGGGTGAGTGCGGCGGCGCCCGCCGCCAGCTTGAGCCAGCGTTTCACTCGATGCCGTCCTTTCCATGCCCGGCCACCGTGGCCAGGCGCCCCAAATGGTGTAGACCAATGTTGGGGTTAGAGTGGTACGTACCACAGGCCCTGTCAAGGCGGTTGCCGGAACGTTGTAAACGCACCGGGGAGTCTGACGGGGTGTAGTCGAGCGGTCACCGGCATCGCCGCGACCTGCGGGGGAAGTCGTCCGAATAGGAGGGTGTCCGGAACGTTTTTCACCGGTGGCCACGCGGGATTCACCGCACGGCCACCCGGTCGGCGCAACGAAAACCGCCCTCGGAGACGGCTCCCCGGGGCGGCGGTTCCCGCGCGCAGTCACGATTCCGCCCGCCCAGCTTCCGCCGCGGCCGGACTCGAGCGTCTTGAATGAGTCATTCAGGTCTTGGGAGGTCCTGAATGACTCATTCAAGACGTCTGACCGGGGCACCGCGCCCGTCGGCCGGCGCGATTGCTCCCGCGCGAAGTCACCGTGCGCCGAAGCGGCGCGGCCGCGCCTTCCGCCGGCGCGCGAACGCGAGGCCGAGCACGGTCACCAGCAGGCCCGCCGCCAGCAGGGCCACCCCGAACTCGGGTCCGGCGCCGAAGTGCCGCAGCACCCGCACCGCACCGAGCGCGAACCCGGTCACGAACAGAACGGGCCCGACCACCAGCGCGACAGCGCCGGTCCGTTCGGCCGGGACCACGGCGAACACCGGCTGCTCTTCGCCGACCGCGCCGACGTCCGAGAAAACCGTGGTGATCGGCCCGAAGGACACCCGGTCGCCGTCGCGCAGCAGCCGGGCCTGACTCGGCGCCAATGCCTCCCCGTTGACGAGCGTGCCGGTGCGCGAGCCGGCGTCGGACACCCAGGTGCCGCGCGCGTCCCGCCGGAGCCACGCGTGCCGCGGGCTCACCCGGTCCGAATACAGCTTCAGGTCCGCCTCGGGGGCGCGGCCGACCAGCCACGAGCCCCGCCGCACCTCCAGCCGCGCGACCGCGCCTCCGAGCGTCTCGATCGTCGCCTGCTCCCGCTGCCCCATCGCCCCTCCCGCTTTGTCCTGACTCCGGACAGAGCAGCGCCGCGGCGGAAAGATGCGCGCGAACGGGTGAACAGGTCGGCGTTCGGGCGACGATCATCGTCCCTCGACCGACTGGGTGCGTAAGCCAGTTGGGCCCCAGGGAACCGGGAGAACGATGAAGTCAGCATGGCAGGTCCGCGCGGGCCGGCAAGGTGAGCGCGACCAGGAGGCCCTCGCCGAAGGTCTCGCGATCGTCGGCTGGGGTGGCGTCCCCGCGCTCGGCGGGTTCGGCAGCAAGGACGCGCTCAAGGCGGGCCTCCGGGAGTGCTACCCGCAGCGCTCGAACTACGTGGTCGGGAACTGGGCCGGGCAGCTGTGGCGCTTCTACCGGGAGATGAGCGAAGGCGACCTCGTCGTCATGCCTCTCAAGAACGTGCGGCAGTTCGCCATCGGGGAGATCACCGGGTCCTACCACTACCGCCCCGACGCGACCCCGGACTGCCGGCACGCCCGGCCGGTCCGGTGGCTCCGCACCGGCATCGACCCCGGCGAGTTCGAACCCGACCTGCGCGGCAGCCTCGGTTCCCTGCTCACGGTCTGCCGGCTGAGCCGGCACGAGGCCGCCCGGCGGATCGGGGAAGTCGCGGCCGGGCGGGCGGACCCGGGCTGGCAGCACGCCTCGGCGAGCCTCGATCCCGATGCCACCCAGGCCGACCTGTGGGAAGCCGTCGAGACCGGTGCGACGCCCGTGAAGCTGACCGTCCGGGACCTGCTGGCCATGTGGGACTACCGGCGGCGCACCGCGACCTCCTTGGTGACCGTTCGCTCCGAGCTCGCCGAGCACGGCGTCACGACCAAGCCGCCGTTCACCACGGCCCGGATGGACGCCGTCGTCGAGCTGGTCCCGATCGCCGACGAGCCGGGCACGGCGGATTCCGAAGCGGATCCGCTCGAGGTCGACGCGCCGGACGACCTGCCGACCCGGTGGATGGTGCGCGCGGTCCTGCCGGACAAGCCCGCCGTCGTGGCCGTCACGGCCGGGAAGCCCCTCGCCACCGCGGTGACGCTCATGCTGGCCAAGGACTATTCCCAGCTGGCGGTGACGGACGCGGACGGCTTCTGCGTCGGCGCGGTCAGCTGGGAGTCGATCGGCCGGGCCCGCCTGACGAACCCCGCGCCTACCTTGCGGGACGCCACCACCCAGGTCCGGGTCATCGACTTCGACGACGAGCTGTTCGCGCAGATCGACGAGATCTACCGGCACGGTTACGTCTTCGTCCGCGGCGAAGACCGCCGGAAGCTCATCGGAGTCCTGACCGCCAACGACCTCGCCCGCCAGTTCGGCACGCTGGCACGGCCGTTCTCCCTGCTCGAAGAGGCGGAGCTGCGGCTTCGCCGCCAAACCAAGCGCAGCCTGCCCGAGGACGTGCTCGACAAGGCCGTGCCCCCGTGGGCGAACGGCAACCCGACGTTCGGCAACTACGTGCGCCTCTTCGCCGACCAGCACCACTTCGACCTGCTCAACTGGCCGCTCGACCACGGGGCGTTCCTCGACCTGCTCAAAGAAGCGCGCCGGATCAGGAACGACCTCATGCACTTCTCCGGCGACGAGGTCCCGAAGCAGGACCTCGCCGCCATCGAAGGGTTCTGCGCGACGATCAAAGCCGTCGACCAGTAGGCGTCAGGGTTTCGGCGCCGGCGCCTTCACCCGTTCCAGCAGCAGCTGGGCCACATCGCGGACGTCGACGTTCTCCGCCTTCTGCTCGCTCTGCCGCTGCACCAGCCCGTCGGTCAGCATCACCCGGCAGAACGGGCAGCCCGTCACGATCGTCTCCGCGTCGGTCGCGATCGCTTCGTCCACGCGCTCCAGGTTGATGCGCTTGCCGATCTGCTCCTCCATCCACATGCGGGCACCGCCCGCACCGCAGCACAGGGCCCGGTCGGCGTGGCGGGGCATCTCCTCGAGCGTCGCGCCCGTCGCCCCGACCAGCTCGCGGGGCGGCGTGTAGACCTTGTTGTGGCGGCCGAGGTAGCACGGGTCGTGGTAGGTGACCTTGGGGCCGTCCTCCACCGCCTTGACCGGCGTCAGCTGGCCGCCGCGCACCAGGCGGTTGAGCAGCTGCGTGTGGTGGACGACCTCGTAGTGCCCGTCCAGGTCCGGGTACTCGCGGCTCAGCGTGTTGAGGCAGTGCGGGCACGTCGTGACGATCTTGCGCAGCCGCGGCTCGCGGCCCTCGAACACCGCGTTGAGCGTCTCCGCCGTCTGCTGCGCCATCATCTGGAACAGGAACTCGTTGCCCGCGCGCCGCGCCGGGTCGCCGGTGCAGGACTCCTCCTTGCCGAGCACGGTGTACTTCACGCCGGCGATGTGCAGCAGCTCCGCCGTGGCGCGGACGGTCTTGCGGGCGTTGTCGTCGAAGGCGCCCGCGCAGCCGACCCAGTAGACGTACTCGACGTCGTCCGCGAGCTCGCCGTCGAACACCGGGACGTCGAAGCCGAGGTCCTTCGTCCAGGCGAGGCGTTCCGAGTTGTTCTGGCCCCAGGGGTTGCCCTTGGTCTCCAGGTTCTTGAACAGCCCGCCGAGCTCGGTCGGGAACGCCGACTCGATCATCACCTGGTAGCGGCGCATGTCGACGATGTGGTCGACGTGCTCGATGTCCACCGGGCACTGCTCGACGCACGCGCCGCAGGTGGTGCAGGACCAGAGGACGTCCGGGTCGATGACGCCGTTGTCGGCCTCCGTCCCGACGAGCGGGCGCGCCTCCTCGTGCTCGGTGCCCGCGAGGATGTAAGGCGCCTCCTCGAAGAGGTTGTCGCGCAGGCTCATGATGAGCAGCTTGGGCGACAACGGCTTCCCGGTGTTCCACGCCGGGCACTGCGACTGGCAGCGGCCGCACTCGGTGCACGTCGAGAAGTCGAGCATGCCCTTCCACGTGAAGTCGCCGATCTTGCCGCGGCCGAACGTGTCGTCCTCGCCCGGGTCCTCGAAGTCGATCGGCTTGCCGCCGGACTCCATCGGCAGCAGCGGGCCGAGCCCGTCCGGCAGCCGCTTCGCCGAGACGTTGATCGGCGCCACGAAGATGTGCAGGTGCTTGGAGTAGAGCACGATCGACAGGAACACCAGCATGACGCCGATGTGCAGCAGCAGGCCGACCGTCTCGAGCACCTCGGTCGTCGAGTGCCCGAGCGGCTCGAGCAGATTCCCGACGCCGAGCGAGACGTACGCGCCCGAGTCGTACGGGAAGTTGCCGGACGCCGAAGACGCGCCGCGGAAGAAGAACATCGTCCAGACGACGTTGAAGATCATGATCAGGATCAGCCACGCGCCGCCGGTGTGCGAGCCGTAGAACCGGGACGCGCGTTCCTTGCGCTCGGGCGCCTGCCGGATCCGGATCACCGCGAACACGCCCAGCGAGACGGCCACCATGACGGCGATGAAGTCCTGCAGGAAGCCGAGCACCGCCCAGTGGCCGATCCACGGGATCGCGAACCGCTCGTCGAACAACGCGCCGTACGCCTCGAGGTACACCGAAGCGAGGATCACGAAGCCCCAGAACGTGAAGAAGTGCGCCAGCCCGGGCACGGACCACTTCAGGAGCTTGCGCTGGCCGAACACCTCGCGCACCTGCGCGAAGACGCGGGCGCCCAGGTCGTCCGACCGCTTGGTGTCGGGCTGGCCGGCCTTGATCAGCCGGTACAGGAAGGCCACCCGCTTGCCGGCGACGGCGAGGCCGACGACCGTCATGAGCAGGCCGAGGATGAGACGAACGAGCACGGGTCCTCCGGTCGTACTTCGAGGAAGGGCTCAGTGCGAGCCGGTGTAGTAGCGGCACGCCTTGCACGCGTACCGCATCTTCGCGACCCGCCAGTGTTTCCGGTACAGATCGAGATCGGGCGACCGGCGGACGCCGAGGCGCTGGTAGCGCCCGGGACGGCGCCGGCCGGTTTCGTACTGCTCGGTCGCGCGGCCGAGGTGGGCGCGCCGCAGCACGCACCCCCGCGTCCCGCACCGGCCGAGCGCGCCGCGGCAGAACCGGTGCAGCAGCACCAGTTCCCCGGTGACTTCTTCGACCACGCCGTACCCGGGGTGCGCGCCCGGTCCGGTGAGCCGCACCGGCAGCCCGCAGTACCCGCACTTGAGGGTGCAGGACAGGCAGCCGGCGATGTGCCTGAGCCGCAGTTCGCGCCGGTCTTCGGAGCCGGGTCCTCGGACGCGCGACGCCATGGGGCCTCCTCCGGCGACTGTGATCGGCACCACTGACTACTGGAGGGTAATGAGGAGATCACTTCACGCGACAGGACCGATTGGCATAGTTCCCTTGCGCCGTTCGGCGTAAAAATCCAGGCAAGGATCACCTTACTGTCCGTATAGCGGACGCCGCTGCCCCGGAAATCGCACGTTCGGCCCTGATGGCGCAGCGGTGTTCCCCGCCACAATCCGGGCATGACGTATCGCCCCGTCCCGTACCGGCCGGCCCGCGTGCCCGCCGCCGAAGCCGTCGCCGAGGCCGCCGCCCTGCGGCAGCGGATGGAAGCGCGGCGCTCGGTCCGGATGTTCTCCCCCGACCCGGTCCCCGAGCGCGCGGTGCTCGACGCGATCGCGGTGGCCTCCACGGCCCCCAGTGGCGCGCACCAGCAGCCGTGGACGTTCGTCCTCGTCACCGATCCCTCGGTACGCCGAACGATCCGTGAAGCCGCCGAAGCGGAGGAACGCATCTCCTACGACGGCCGGCTCGGCGACGAGTGGCTCGACGCGCTGCGGCCCTTGGGTACCGACGCGGTGAAGCCGCACCTGACCGACGCGCCGTACCTGATCGTCGTGTTCCAGCAACGGTTCGCCCTCGACGACGGCGGCGGCGTCCACAAGCACTACTACGTCGACGAGTCGGTGGGCATCGCGGTCGGCATGCTGCTGACGGCGTTGCAGGTGGCCGGGCTGGCGGCGTTGACGCACACGCCGTCACCGATGCGGTTCCTGGGCGAACTGCTCGGCCGGCCCCGCAACGAACGCGCGTTCGCCGTCATCCCGGTCGGCTACCCGGCCGACGACTGCGTCGTACCCGACCTGCAGCGCAAGTCCCTCGACGAGGTGCTGGTGCGGATCTGACGCCTCAGCAGCGTGGCAGGCCGCCCGGGAGCGCGGTGTACAGCGGCCCACAGGCCACGTCGGCACCGCGCTCCTGCCACCACTCGGCCTGGGCGTCGTCGTCCACGCCCGTCACGGAAACCACCGCGCCGGCTTCGTGGGCCGCGTCGATCAGGGCCGCCAGGGAGCCCGCCAGCAGCGGGTGGTTGCGGTGGGCCAGCACGTCGGCGGCCAAGCGCACCGTGCGCGTGGGCATGTCGACCAGGCACGTCACGTCGGCCGCCGCGCCGAACTCGTGGATCTCCGCGCCCACGCCGATTTCCGCCAGCACCTTCAGGTTGTCCGCCGCGTCGCCGGAGTCCGCGAGCAGGGTCGCGGCCGGGAAGCCGGGCCGCAGGCGCTCGGGCGCCAAGCCGCTCGACTCCAGCACGCCGCGGATCTCGCCGACCAGCTCCGGGTCGGCAGCCTGGTGCGACGTCAGCTCGACGGTCAGCGGGACGGCGACGCCGGCCACCGCGACCTGCTCGACCGCCGTGCGCAGGAGCCACGTGCCCAGCGGCAGCGCCAGCCCCGTCTCCCCCGCCAGCCGGACGCAGGTTTCGTGCGGCAGCACGCCTTCGGCCGGGTGGTTCCAGCGCAGCCGCGCCTCGACACCCAGGACCGAGCCGCCCACCGCGGCCACCAGCGGCCGGTAGCCGACCTCGATCTCGCCGGTCTCCCACGCGCCCGCCATCGCCGCGGCCAGGCCGAAGTCGTGACGGTCGCGGCGGTCCAGCTCGCGGTCGAACAGGCCCCACTGGGCCCCGGCCCGCTGCACGCGGCGCAGCGTCAGGTCCGACGCGCGCAGCAGCTCGGCCGGCGTGATGTCGCGGGGCGGCCGGTGCACGACGCCGATGCTGGCCGACACCGCGACCCCGTGGTGCCCGTCCACGTACTCCGGCTCCGCGAGCTCGTGCGTGATCCGGCGAACGAGCGTCAGGACGCCCGGCGTGTCCCCGGTGTTCTGGACCAGCACGCCGAACTCGTCGCCGCCGAGCCGCGCGATGAGCGCCTTCTCGCCGTCGAAGACCGTCTTCAGCTTCCCGGCGACCCCGCGCAGCACCCGGTCGCCGAGGTCCTGGCCGAGCCCGCCGGTGATCTGCGAGAAGCCGTCGAGGTCGAGGTGGAAGAGCGTGACACCCCGCGACGCGTCGGCCTCGCGCAGCAGGTTCTCCAGGCGGGTGCTGAAGAACTGCCGGTTCGGCAGCGCGGTGAGCACGTCGTGCAGGGCCTGGTGGGACAAGCGCCGCTGCAGCAGCGACACCTCGGTGTCGTCGTCGACGATGGTGATCAGCTGCCGGGGCGCGCCGACCGCGTCGCGGATCACCGACGCGGCGAAGGTGGCCCACATCGGCTCGCCGTCCCTGCCGACCAGCCGGCGTCCGACGCGCAGCCGGTGCAGCCGCCCGGCGACCAGCTCGCCGTAGGCCTTCCGCAGCTCGTCGACCTCCTCCGGGTGCACCAGGTCGAACAGCGTCATCGCGGCGATCTCGGCGGGCGTGCGGTTGAGCGTCTTGGCCAGCGCCGCGTTGGCGCGCAGCACGCGGCCGTCCAGCTCGGTGAGGGCGACGCCGCTGGCGGAGCCGGAGAACACCTCTTCGAACTGCGCGCGCGTGATGACCTGCTTCTGCCGCGTCTCCTGCTCGACCTTCAGCAGGGCCCGGCTCAGGGCTTCCTGGCGCTTCTGGATGTCTTCGCGCAGCGTCTCGCCGTAGCCCGAACTGAGCGCGCCGAGCACCAGCACGACCCGCTCGGCCAGCCCGTCGACCCGGCGCAGCTCCGGCTCGCGCAGCAGGGCCTTGCCGAGCACCTCGAGGCTGCGGCGCAGGCTGTCCGCGCCGACGCAGCGCAGCTCCACGAGCCGCGCGCCCACGGCCCCGGCTTCCTCCAGCTCCGGCGGGTCGCTCACGACCGCTTCGAACAGCCGCCCGACGAGCACCGCCAGCTCGCGCTCGATCTCTTCGGGCGTGTGCGGCAGGTACGCGGTCGTGCTGATCAGGTAGCCCCACTTGCGCGCCAGGGTGCCGAGCCGTCTCGCCGCACGTTCGGCGGACGGCTTCTGCCGCGGGTGGTCACCGCGGGGATGGGGAACAGTCACCTCAGCCTGTCCTGGGGATCAGTCACACTCCGGTTCGGGTAGCCGATATATCTTGGCGCGAAATGGTGTCCGGCGCACGAAACAGCATTCATCCAATCGAGTGGTAACCCTGCGGAGCGATCGCCAGGCGATCCCGCAGCCACGACCGGGTGGCGTCGCGGTAATCCGCCGCGTTCTCGTGCAACGCAACGGAATGACCGGCACCCGGGAGGACGAACATCGACAGGTTCGACGGGTCGGCGTAGTACGGTGCTTCCTGCGCGCGGAGCACTCCGGCGTCCGAACAGTCACGCAGGGCGAGCAGCCCGCAGAAAAGAACGTCTTTTTCCCCCACCACCTGGAAAACCGGTACGGAAATTCCCTTCGTGGCCGGTAACACGATCCCGAACAACGCGACCGTGCCCATCCCGGGTACCGAAACCTGGTCCTTGGTCGCTTCGTCGGCGGCGACCACGCCGGGGTCGGCATCACCCGCGGCGTAGAACAGCCCGGCCCGCGCGCCCGGTTTCGTCGTGAAGTACAGCGGGTCGCTGCCGAGCCGGCCCAGCTGGCCATCGAGCAGCGCGGGCTGCAGGCCGAGCGCGGCGCCGAGCGCCAGCACCGGCAGCGCGGGCAGGTGCGTGATGCCGGTGAGGACCACGCCGTCGACGTCGTGGTAGGTCGACGCCTCCACGGCGACGACCCCGGACCCGACCGAGTGCCCGACGATGACGACCTTCGCGAACCGCACGCCGCCGACGTGCCCGGCGCGCAGGTGGCCGACCACCTCGTGCGTCGACTCGGCGGCCGCCCAGACCGACAGCGGCAGGCTCAGCGGGCGGCTGCTGCGCCCGGCGCCGAGCTGGTCGGCGGCGAAGGTCGCGTAGCCGTGCGCGGCCATGTCGCGCTGGTAGGAGTAGCGCTCCGGCTGGTACGGCAGGTCCCAGTACGCGCTGTTGTACGTGCCGCCGTGCACGAGCAGCTGGACGGTGTCCGGGGCGTCACCGGCGGGCAGGCACAACCGGCCGTGCATCGTCGCGGGCGCGCCCGGCACCAGCGGTGGCAGGCCCGTGCCGCTGACCGGCAGATCCGTGTCGGTGCAGGAGATCGCGGCGGCCTCGGCGGGCATCGCGGCGGTCATCGAAGCGAGCAGGACACCGCAGGCGAACAGGGCTGACGTCACCTTGACGGGCAGCTTCACGCCGCACTCCCTCTGGACTCGGACAGGTGAAAGGAACTCCGGAACACTACACCCGGTAGCCGAACGGGCACCGTCAGGTCCGTGCCACCACGGTCATCGGCAGCCGGTTCGGCTGCATGGTGGCCTTGAGCTGCGCCCGGACCTTCTTGCCCGGCACGGGAACCAGCCGCCACCGCGCCCCGATCGTGGCGGCGATGATGCCGATCTCCGTCGGCGCGAAGACGTGCCCCGGGCACAGCCGCGCACCGGCACCGAAGGGGATGTACGCGCCCTTCGGCAGCTCCGCGGTGTGGCCGGGCGTCCAGCGGTCCGGGTCGAAGCGGTCCGGATCGGGGAACCAGCGCGGGTCCCGGTGCAGGGTGTGCTGGCTGACCGCGACCTCGCTGCCCGCCCGGACGGTGACGCCGCCGAGCTCGACGTCCTCGCGGGCGCGGCGCATGAGGATCAGCGGCGGCGTGCGGCGCACGATCTCGTTGACGATCTGGTGCGTGTACACCAGATCCGGCAGGTCCTCGAACCGCGCGGCCCGGCCGCCGAGGACGTCGTCGACCTCCGCGTGGAACCGCCGCTCGACCTCCGGGTGCTGCCCGAGCTCGTGGAAGAACCAGGCCAGCGCGACGGCGGTGGTCTCGGCGCCGGTGGTGAGGATCGTGATGACCTCGTCGTGCACCTGCCGGTCGGACATGCCCTCGCCGGTGTCCTCGTCGCGGGCCAGCAGCAGCATCGACAGCAGGTCACCGTGGTCGGTTCCCTGTTCCCGGGCGGCGACGACGGTCTCGCCGATGATGTCGCGCAGGCGCGCGGCCGCGGCGTCGAACTTCCGGTTCGGCGGGATCGGCAGTTTCTCCACGAATTTCGGAGAGAATGCCCGGATCAGCACGTATTTCAGCATGACCGGGATCGAGCGCTGGATCTCCGCCAGTGCTTCGTCGCCGAGCGCGGTGGAGAAGAGTGTCTGCCCGGCGATGGTCAGGACGAGGTCCTGCATCCGCCGGTCGAACTCGACGACTTCGCCGGGCTGCCACGAACTCGCCAGCTCGTCGGCCAGCTTCGTCATCGTGGTCTCGGCGTAGCCCGCGATCCGGGTCCGGCCGAAGGCGGGCATCACCAGGCGGCGCTGGCGGCGGTTGAGCTCGCCGTTCGAGGTGGCCAGGCCGTCGCCGAAGAGCGGGCGCATCTTGTCGAAGACCAGGCCCTTGTCGAACTTGTCGGCGTCGGTGGCCAGTACCTGCCAGGACAGTTCCGGGGTGGTGACCACGTGCACCGGCAGCGGCCCGAGGCGGAGTTCGACGACATCTCCGTGCGACGGAAGGGAAGTGAAGAGCTTCAGCGGGTCGCGCAGCAGGGGCACCGTGTGCCCGAGCACGGGCCACCGGCCCGGAACGGGACGCGCGTCGGTCATGTCTCGTCTCCTCGCGACCGGGTCACCCTAGCGGGCGGCGGACGGGCCGAGCGTGGGTCCACACGAACGGGTGAGGGCGCTACACTGCGACACTTCAAAAGCGGCCTTCCGAGGGCGCGTGAGGGTGGGAGGTCGGGTGACCGGGGAACTGAGCTGGGTACCGCCGGAGATCGACACCACGGTGCCGAACCCGGCGCGGGTGTACGACTTCTGGCTCGACGGCGACCACAACTTCGCCGCCGACCGCGCGCTCGGGGAGCAGATCCTCAAGATCATGCCCGGCGTGCGCGACGCGGCCCGTCTCAACCGCGCGTTCCTGCGCCGCGCGGCCAGGTTCATGGTCGACTCCGGCGTCCGGCAGTTCCTCGACATCGGCTCCGGCATCCCGACCGTGGGAAACCTGCACGAGATCGTCCAGCAGGCCGACCCGTCGTGCCGCGTGGTGTACGTCGACCGCGAGTCCGTCGCGGTCGCGCACAGCGAGCTGCTGCTGCAGGACAACGACAACTGCCTGGTGCTGCAGGCCGACCTGCGTGACGTCAACGACATCTTCGCCGGTGCCGGCAAGCTGCTGGACCTCGACCAGCCGGTCGGGGTGTTCATGTTGCTGCTGCTGCACTTCGTGCCGGACTCGTGGGAGCCGTCGGACATCCTGGCCCGCTTCCGCGACCGGCTGGCCCCGGGCAGCTTCCTGGCCGTCACCCACGTCGCGGCGGACTCCGAGGCGGGCCGGCTCGACGAGGCGGTCGAGGTCTACAAGAGCAACCAGAACCAGCAGAACCAGCCGGTCCCCCGCACGCACGACGAGGTGCTCGCCTTCTTCGACGGCTTCGAGATGGTCGAGCCCGGCGTGGTCGGCTGTGCGATGTGGAAGCCGGAGGGCGCCGGCGACATGTCCGACGACCCGTCGATCAACGCCCTCCCGTACGCCGGGGTCGGCCGGAAACCGTGACCGGCGGCGTCCGAACGTCTTGAATGACTCATTCAGGACCTCGCAGGTCCTGAATGAGTCATTCAAGACACTCACCGCAAGGAGAAGGTCGCCAGGTTCACCGGCCCGTCGAAGGTCAGGTACACGTCGTGGCGGCCGGTCGCCTTCGCCAGCGCCGCCGTCACCGTCGTGTACGCGTACCGGTCCCCCGTGGACGGCACCGCAGCCGTACCGAGGATCCGGCCGGTCGGCGAGTCCAACCGGACCGTGATCCGCGACGGCTCCACTGTGGACACCGATGCGGAAAGCAGGGTGGGACCGTTCAGCGCGACATCGCGGTAAGCCAGCCAGCTCCCGGCCACAGTGGACACCGAGGTGCCCGCCGTCTTCGCCGTGTCCGTCAACGTCGTCCCGGCGTAGTCGTCGAAGTTCTGCGCCTGCGTGGGACGGCTCAGGTCGCGCGGCGGGATCCGCTCCCCCGGCACGAAGACCGGCTGCGCCGCGGAGAGGTCGGAAGCGTTGCGGCCCACCGAGAAGCCGTACGTCCCCTGCTCGACGACGGACCGGTCCAGCGAGACGTTCCACGAGGCCAGGTCGGCGACCGGCACGGAGAACCGCACCGCGCGCGTTTCGTGCGGCTTCAGCGTCACGCGGGAGAAGTCCCGCAGCCGCTGCACGCCGGACTTCGCCGAGTAGAGCTGGACGACGTCGGTCCCGGCGCGGGCACCCGTGTTGGTCACGTCCACGCTGACCTGCACGGAATCCCCGGCCCGCGAAGCACGCACGCCGCTGTACCGGAAGCTTGTGTAGCTCAGCCCGTATCCGAAGGGGTACAACGGCTTCCCGCGGTAGTACTGGTACGTCATGCCGGTCTTCGCGATGTCGTAGTCCAGGATGCCCGGCAGCCCGGCGTCGGAGGCGTACCAGGTCTGCGTGAGCCGCCCGCTCGGGTCGTGGTCGCCGAAGAGGACGTCCGCGACCGCGTGCCCGGTCTCCTGCCCCGCGTGGCTCGTCCACACGATCCCCGGCACCGGCAGCGTGTCCCAGCCGGTCGTCGGGTAGCTGTTCTCCACCACCACGACGGTGTGCGGGTTCGCCTTCCGCACGGCTTCGATCAACGCGCGCTGAGCCGGAGCCAGCTCCGTGCTCGTCCGGTCGTTCGCCTCCCGGCCGTTGATGAACGGCATGCTGCCGACCACGACGACCGCGGTGTCGGCACCTCGCGCCGCGGCGACCGCCGAGGAGACCCCGCTGGTGACCACTTCGCGGCCGAACTTCGTCGCGTGCGCCGCGTCGGGCGCGGAGATCGTGAGGACCCCGTCGGCGCCGACGACGGCGAAGCGGTTCGGGCCGAACCACGGCTCGGTCACCTCGTTGCCCGCGTACTCGAGCACGTAGCTGCCGTCGGGCTGCGGGTCGAGCTTGAGCTGCTGCTGCACGAACCACCCGGTGGGCTGGTCGGCGTCGTTCACCAGCGCGGCGCCGGAGAAGCCCAGGTACTTCCCGTTCGCCGCCGCGCGCAGGGTGTTCTTGCCCGCGCCCCAGTCGAAGACGTCGAAGGACTCCGCCGTGCCCGCGACGGTCCCGCCCGCCGTCACCTTGCCGGGCGAAGAAGGCGCCGTCAGGTACCGGCCGGTCGAGAGGTCCTTGAGCGCGATCCGGTCGACGCCTTCGGACGACGCCACCGTGCCCGCCGCGCCGAGGCGTTCGGCGATGCCCTGCTTCGGGGTGACGCGATACGGCATCGACCCGCTGTACCAGTCCTCGTACAGCGTGTCCGACAGCGGACCGACAACCGCGATTTTGCGATTCTTCGCCGCGTCCAAGGGAAGCGCGTTCGCGTTGTTGCGCAGCAGGACGACCTGCTCGTCGGCGACCTTGCGCGCGAGCGCCCGGTGTTCGGGCGAGTCGATCACGGCCGGGGTGATCTTCGCGTACGGGTTGCGGCCCGGCGGGTCGAACTCGCCGAGCCGGAAGCGCAGCGACAGCAGGTGCCGGTCGGCCCGCTCGACGTCGGCCATCGTCAGCAGCCCGCGGGCCAGAGCTTCCTTGACGGCTTCGACGGTGATCGAGCCGTTCGTGTCGTTGTCGGTGAAGCTGTCGAGCCCGGCCTTGATGGCCGCCGCGTCCGCCTCCGCCTTGGTGGCGTAGTACTTCTCGGAGTTGACCAGGTTGGACGGGGCACCGGCGTCGCTGACGACGGCGATGTCCTGGGGCGCCCACTTCCGCAGCAGGCCGCCGAGGTCCGGGCTCACCGTGTTCGGCCGCCCGTTGACCAGGTTGTACGACGGCATGACGCCGTTGGCGGCGCCGGCCTGCAGCGGGATCTTGAACGCCTGTTCGTCGTAGTCGTGCAGGATCTTCGGCGGCACGGAGGAGTTGCTGGTGTCGCGGCCGACCTCGTTGTTGTAGGCGAGGTAGTGCTTCAACGTCGGCGCGGCCTGCAGGTACCGCGGGTCGTCGCCCTGGATGCCGCGGCCGTACGCCGCCGCGAGCTCACCGGTGAGGTACGGGTCCTCCGAGTAGCCCTCCTCGTTGCGGCCCCAGCGCGGGTCGCGCAGCAGGTTGACCACCGGCGCCCACAGGTTGAGGCCCCACAGTGTCGGGTTGCGCACGTTGAAGCCGCGCGCCTCCTGCCCGACGGCCGTGCCGACCTGCTTCACCAGCGCCGGATCCCACGTCGACGCCAGGCCGATGGCCTGCGGGAACACCGTGCCGTCGGCTTTCACCACGGCACCGTTGTTGTCGTAGTCCGTCGACCAGGCGACGCCGTGCAGTGCCTCGGTGCCGGTCTTGAACACGCCGATGCCCAGGCGTGGGATGGCGGGCTCGTACTGGTGCAGCAGTGAGATCTTCTCGTCCGCCGTCAGCCGCGACAGCAGGTCGTCGATCCGGGTCGCGAGCGGCAGCGCCGGGTCGCGGAAGGGCATCGGGGGTGCCGCGAGCGCCGGCGTGGGCGCCAGCAGCAGGGTGGCGGCGACCACCGGGACGAGGGCACGGCGGAGCGGGGACTGGCGCACGGACGGCCTCCCGGATTCGTCGAATCGTTTCGACAGTGCGGCGCGGAACATTCGCGCCGAAGGTGAGGATGGTGACGACTATTACAGTCGTGTGAGCACGAGGTCAAGACTTCCTGGGAGCGCACCCAGGAAGTCCGGCCTGCTCCGAAAACTTGGCCTTGAGCTGGGCGAAGATCTCCTATCAGCGATGTTCGACAGTTTCGACGCGAGCGATGATCGTCGAATGCGAATCGAATATCTTCCGACGGCGAATCCTGCTTGTGTTTCGGCCGGGTGTCCCTTACCTTCGTGCCATTGTCGATGCGCTTCGACTCTCACTGCGCTCCACCACGTCTCCAGGAGGCCGCCCGTGGTCACGATCAACGACGTCGCCAGCGCCGCGGGGGTGGCCCCCAGCACGGTGTCGTACGTGATCAGCGGCAAGCGTTCGATCTCGCCGAAGACCCGCCGCTTGGTCGAGGAGAGTATCCGCAAGCTCGGCTACCACCCACACGCCGGGGCCCGCGCGCTCGCCAGCAGCAAGACCAACGTGCTCGCCCTCGTCGTGCCGCTGCGCACGGACCTCAACGTCGCCGTGGTGATGGAGTTCGTCGCCTCGGCGGTCACCGCGGCCCGCGCGCACGACCACGACCTGCTGCTGCTCACCAAGGACGAAGGCCCCGCCGCGCTGCAGCGGGTGGCGTCGTCGGCGATCGCCGACGCGCTGATGGTGATGGACGTCGAAGCCGCCGACCCGCGGGTCCCGATGCTCATCGCGCTCGACCTGCCGGTCGTGCTCATCGGCGTGCCCGACCACCCGGCCGGGCTGAGCTGCGTCGACCTCGACTTCACCGCCGCCGGCTCGGCGTGCGTCGCGCACCTGGCCGACCTCGGCCACCGCTCGGTCGCGCTGATCGGCCCCTCCCCCGCGGTCTACCGCCGCGGCACGAGCTACGCGACGCGGTTCCTGCGCGGGTTCGACGACGCCGCGAAGACCCACGACGTGCGGGCGACGAACCGGCCGTGCGCGCATTCCTACGAAGCGGTGAGCGCCTGCCTCGACGACCTGCTCGCCGCCGACCCGGACCTGACCGGCCTGGTCGTGCACAACGAGGCCGTGCTCCCCGGGCTGCTTTCGGACCTGCGCCACCGCGGCCTGCGGGTGCCCGAGGACATCTCGGTCGTCGCCGTCTGCCCGGACAGCATGGCCGAGCAGCACGCGGTCGCGCTGACCACGGTCGCCATCCCGGCCGAAGAGGTCGGGACCCAGGCCGTCGAGATGACCATGCGCCGGCTCGCCGGCCACACCACCCCCGAGGTCCGGCTGCTCGGGCCCCGCCTCACCCGGCGCGACAGCACAGCCGCGCCGCGCGCCTGATCGGTTCTGCTCCAGCGTCGAAGGAGGATCACCATGTCCCTACCCCGTCGCGCCCTGTTGCTGGCCGCGAGCGCCGTGCTGCTCGCCGCGTGCAGCCCCACCCCCGCCGCACCGCCGAGCGGCACCGCGGCCGCGCCTGCCTCGTCCATCACCGAACTCGACTACTACGCCGACGAGCAGGGTTCCGCGGCCTGGCAGAAGATCCTCGACGCGTGCGCGTCCCAGACCGGGATCAAGATCGAGCGCCAGACCGTGCCGACCGCCCAGATGCTGCCGAAGGTCCTGCAGGGCGCGAGCTCGAAGACGCTGCCGAACCTGCTCTTCACCGACAACCCGACGCTGCAGCAGGTCGCCGCGACCGGCGCGCTGACCCCGCTGGACGGCTACGGCATCACCACCGACGGCTATTACGACAGCATCGTCAAAGCCGGGACCTACCAAGGGAAGGTGTACGGCGTCGCCCCGGGCGTCAACGGCCTCGCCCTCATCTACAACAAGGACCTGCTCACCGCGGCCGGTGTCGAGCCGCCGAAGACCTGGGACGAGCTGAAGGCCGCCTCGGCGAAGCTCACCAAGGACGGCAAGTACGGCCTCGCCTTCTCCGCGATCCCGTCCGAGGAAGGCACCTGGCAGTTCCTCCCGTTCTTCTGGAGCAACGGCGCCGAACTGTCCCAGCTGGACTCCGCGCAGTCCGTGAAAGCGCTTCAATTCGTCACCGACCTGGTGAACTCCGGCTCGGCCTCGAAGTCCGTCGTGACGTGGAACCAGAACGACGTCGCCGACCAGTTCGTCGCGGGCAACGCGGCGATGATGGTCAACGGCTCGTGGAACCTGGCCCGCCTCGACGAGCAGAAGTCGCTGCACTACGGCGTCGTGCCGATCCCGGTGCCGCAGGCGGGCGCGAAGCCGATCGTCGCGCTCGGCGGCGAGGTCGGCGCCGTGCCGGTCACCGGCGGGCCCACCCAGCAGGCCGCCGGCAAGGTGCTCTCCTGCATCCTCTCCGAGCCGACGATGCTCGAGTGGAGCAAGGCGCACGCCTACATCCCGTCGAAGACGGCCACCGCCGCCAAGTTCGGCGCGGAGCAGCCGGCGATGCAGGCGTTCGTCGACGAGGTCGGCACCGCCCGCTCCCGCACCGCCGAACTCGGCGAGAAGTACCCGAAGGTCTCGCAGGCGCTGGCCGACGCGATCCAGGCGGCGCTGACCGGGAAGCAGCCGGCCGACCAGGCGTTGAAGGCCGCCCAACAAGCGAGCGGGTCGTGACGTTGGTCGCCCCGGCCGTCGCGGCACCTCCCCGCGCCGGCCGGAAACCCCGGCGGGACAACCGGTTCGCCGCGTGGCTGTTCCTGCTGCCGGCGCTGGTCTACGTCGGGGTGTTCTTCGGCTACCCGCTCGCCGCGAACGTCGTGATGAGCACGCAGGACTACACGGTGAAGTCGTTCTACACCGGCGAAGCGCCCTTCGTCGGCTTCGCCAACTACGCCGCCGTGTTCGGCAACCCGCTCTTCTCGACGGCGGTCCTCAACACCGTGCTGTTCACCGCCGGGTCGCTCGTCTTCCAGTTCGGCATCGGCCTGGCGCTGGCGGTCTTCTTCAGCGGGCGCTTCCTCGGCAGCGCGCTGCTGCGGTCGCTGCTCCTGCTGCCCTGGCTGCTGCCGCTGGTCGTCAGCGGCGCGGTCTGGCGGTGGATGTTCGACCAGGACCACGGCGTGCTGAACGCGGCCCTGCGGTTCGCAGGCCTCGACGCGGTGCCGTGGCTGAGCAGCACCGGCTGGGCGCTGCCGGCGGTGATCCTCACCAACATCTGGATCGGCATCCCGTTCAACCTGGTGATCCTGCACGGCGGGCTGCGCGCGATCCCCGCGTCGCTCCACGAAGCCGCGGCGCTCGACGGCGCGGGCGCGTGGCAGCGGTTCCGGCACGTCACCTGGCCGCTGCTGCGGCCGGTCACCGGGATCGTGCTCATGCTCGGGCTGGTCTACACGATCAAGGTGTTCGACGTGATCATGGTCGTCACCGGTGGCGGGCCCGCCAACGCGACGCAGACGCTCACGACGTGGTCCTATCGGCTGTCCTTCCAGGACTTCGCCTTCGGGCAGGGCGCCGCGGTCGGGAACGTCCTCATCCTGGTGGCGACGGTGTTCGGCCTGCTGTACCTGCGCTCGGCGAAGGCGACCCTGGCCGAGGCCGCGGCATGAAAGCGCGGACGGTCCTCGGCGTCCTGATCGTCGCGGTGTTGCTGTTCCCGCTCTACTGGATGGTCAACGCCTCCCTGCAGCCCAGCGGCGCACTGCTGCGCCCGGACCCGGCGTTCTTCCCGGTCGGCGGCACCCTGGACGGCTATCGCAAGGCGCTGTCCTCCCAGGGGCCGCACCTGCTCTCCAGCGTCGTCGTCGCGCTCGGCACCGTGCTCGTGTCACTGGCGATCGCCGCGCCCGCGTCGTACGCGCTGGCGCAGCTGAAGGTCCGCGGCGGGCCGGTGCTGGTGTTCGTGCTGCTCATCGTGCAGATGATCCCGGGCATCGTGATGGCCAACGCCCTCTACACGGTGTTCAGCAACCTCGGCCTGATCGACAACTACCTCGGGCTGGTGCTGGCGGACTCGACCGCGACCATCCCGTTCGCCGTGCTCCTGCTGCGGGCGTTCATGATCTCCGTGCCGAAGGAGCTGACCGAAGCGTCCCGGGTGGACGGTGCCGGGTACTGGCGGACGTTCCGCTCGATCATCCTCCCGGTCAGCCGCAACGCGCTCGTCACCGCCGGGCTGTTCTCGTTCCTGTTCGCCTGGGCCGACTTCCTCTTCGCCGTCACCCTGACCACCGGGCAGTCGTTCGAGCCCATCACGGTCGGCATCTACCGGTTCGTCGGCAACCAGTCCGCCGACTGGAACGGGATCATGGCCACCGCCGTCCTCGCCGCGGTCCCCGCGGCCGTCCTGCTCGTCGTGGCCCAGCGGTACGTCGTCGCCGGGCTGACCAGCGGCGCCGTCAAAGACTAAGGAGACCGCGTGATCACTTCCGAAGACGGCCGCTCGCTGGAAGTCACCGTGCGGCACGAGGTCCTCCGCGTCGAACCGTGGGGCGAGGGCAGCCTGCGCGTGCGCGCCGGCCGGCACCGCATCCTCGACGACGTGCCGGGGGCGCTGCTGCCCGCGAAGCCGTCGGCCGCCACCGCCTCGGTCGAGGGGCGCTGCGGCAAGGTCGTCAACGGCCCGCTCACCGTGATCGTCGAGATCGCCGACACCGACACCGGGATCGACGCACAGCTCACGTTCGTCCGGACCGGCACCGGCGAGGAGCTGCTTTCCGAGCAGCGCGCGCACTTCTGGTGGCCCGGCGCGCGGCTGTTCATGCCCTCGCGCAACGGGTACGGCCGCCTCGAACAGCGGTTCACCGCCTACGACGACGAGCGGATCTACGGCCTCGGCCAGCACACGCACGGCCGGCTCGACCAGAAGGGCCTCGTGCTCGACCTGGTGCAGCGCAACGCCGAGGTGTCGGTGCCGTTCCTGCTGTCCAGCCGCGGCTACGGGTTCCTGTGGAACAACCCGGCGGTCGGCCGGGTGGAGCTGGCCGCGAACGGCACCCGCTGGGTCGCCGACGACGCGCGTCAGCTCGACTACTGGGTCACCACCGGCGACGGCCCGCGGGAGATCCTCGGCAACTACGCCGACGCGACCGGGTACGCGCCGATGCTGCCCGAATGGGCGGCCGGGTTCTGGCAGTCGAAGCTGCGCTACCGCACCCAGGACGAGCTCCTGTCCGTGGCGCGCGAGTACCACGCGCGCGGGTTGCCGCTGTCGGTGATCGTGGCGGACTTCTTCCACTGGACGCACCTCGGCGACTGGACGTTCGACCCGGCCGAGTGGCCCGACCCGGCCGGCATGGTGCGGGAGCTCGACGAGCTGGGCGTCAAGCTGATGGTGTCGGTGTGGCCGTCGGTCAGCCCCCTCTCGGAGAACTACCGGGAGCTGCACGAGCGGGGGCTGCTGGTGGCCGCCGAGAGCGGGGTCCCGGCGCACGCGCCGTGGAAGGACAAGGGGTTCGGCACCGAGATGCCGGTGGCGTTCTACGACGCGACGAACCCGGCGGCACGGCGGTTCGTCTGGGGCAAGGTCAAGGAGAACTACTACGACCTGGGCGTCCGCGCGTGGTGGCTCGACGGCGACGAGCCGGAGATCCAGCCCGGCCACCCGCACAACCTCGGCTTCCACGCCGGCCCGGGCGCGGAGGTGTTCAACCTCTACCCGCAGGCGAACGCGCAGACGTTCCACGACGGCATCCGCGCCGAGGGCGACGACGAGGTGGTGCTGCTCAGCCGCTCGGCGTGGGCGGGCAGCCAGCGCTTCGGGGCGGCGCTGTGGTCGGGTGACGTCCCGGCGACGTGGGCGTCGCTGCGGACGCAGGTCCGGGCCGGGCTGAACGTGGCACTGGCCGGGATCCCCTGGTGGACCACGGACATCGGCGGCTTCCACGGCGGCGACCCGGCCTCGCCCGAGTACCGCGAACTGCTGGTCCGGTGGTTCCAGTACGGGGTGTTCTGCCCGCTGTTCCGCCTGCACGGCTTCCGCGACCCGCGCCCGCCGTTCGGCCCGGAGATGACCGGCGGGCCCAACGAAGCCTGGTCCTTCGGCGATCCCGCGTACGCCGCGATTTCGGCGTCGCTGCGGCTGCGGGAACGGCTGCGGCCGTACCTGATGGCCCAGATGCGGGTGGCCCATGAACAGGGCGTCCCGCCGATGCGGCCGCTGTTCGTCGACTTCCCCGGCGACGCTCCGTCCTGGGACGTCTCCGACCAGTTCCTGCTCGGCCCCGACGTCCTGGTCGCACCGGTGCTCTCGCCGGGGGCCACCTCCCGGCGGGTGTACCTGCCCGCGGGTGCCGAGTGGACGGACGCGGTGACCGGCTCGCGCCACGAAGGCGGGGCCACGGTCGAGGCGCCGGCACCGGCGGACCGCATCCCGGTGTTCCTCCGCGACGACACCGTGCTGCCGATCACCGGTCGTGAGTGAGAAACAGCGTTCTAACCCAGTTTCCCACTCACGACCTCGGCCCACTGCCCCGGCTTGAGCGGCTGCGGTGGCCCGGGCGTCCAGCCCGCCGGCCAGTGCCGCACCGCGTGGATGTCCGTACGCGCTCGCGCGCGGGGGAACCGGAACTCCTCCGCCGTCGCTCCCGTGAAGTCGGCGTGCCCACCGAACCGGGCACCGCCGAAGAAGGCGTCGGACGCGAACCGCGCGCCGCGGAACGTCGTGCGGCCGGCGAAACCGGCTCCCGCGAACGAAACGTCGTCGGCGAACACGACCTCCGAGAAGTCCGTGCGGGCCGAGAACCGGGCCTCGTCGAACCACATCGCGCGGCCCGCGCTCGCCCGCGTGAACTCCGCGCTCCCGGTGAAGGTCGCGTTCTCGAAGTCCGCGCCCACGCCGAACCGCGCGCCCCGGAAGCACGCGTGACGCGCGAAGCACGCCTCCTCGAAGGACGCCAGACCGGCGAAGACCACCCCGTCGAAGTGGGCGTCGCCGACGAAGCGGACACTGCGGAACACGACGTCGAGGACCTCGCAACCACGCAGGTCCACGTCGTGGAGCACGGTGTGCCCGAAGCGCAGGGACATCCCGGGCCAGCAGCGCGGCGAGTCCCGCCGCAGGTGCGGGAGCAGGAGCCGCCAGAGCTCCGCCTGCCACGCCGGCCGGTCGAGCCACCGGTAGCGGAACTGGGCGGCGATCTCCTCGACGCAGTCCTGGCGCCGCGCGGGATCGGCGTCGGCCGCCTCGGCGAGGCGGGCCAGCGCGGCGAGCCGGGCGGCGTGGTCGTCGGCCAGCAGCCGCGCGGTGACCTCGGGCTCCATCGGCTCCGGCGGTGCCGAGGGCGTGAGCACCCGCACCGGCGGGCTCCGGCGCAGGATCAGCCACGCCGTGACCGCGCCGGACGCGGCACCGATCAGCGCCAGGACCGCGAACGGCGTGACAGTGGACATGCCGGGATTGTCCCGTCTCGCCCCGTTTCCCGACACCCGTTTAAAGTGGACCTGTGAGTCCAAGGCTGACCCCGAAGGGCGCCGCCACGCGGCAGCGGATCATCGAAGGCGCCGCGGCGGAGATCCGCGAGCGCGGCGTCGCCGTCACGACGCTCGACGACGTCCGGGCGCGGACGGGCACCAGCAAGAGCCAGCTCTTCCACTACTTCCCCGACGGGAAGGAAGGGCTCCTGCTGGCGGTGGCACAGTTCGAAGCGGACCAGGTCCTGGCGGTCCAGCAGCCCCAGCTCGGCGAGCTGACGTCGTGGGCGGGGTGGCAGCGCTGGCGCGACACGGTCGTCTCGCACTACGACAGCCGCGGCCGGCACTGCCCGCTCAACGTGCTGATCTCCCAGCTGGGCCGGGCGACTCCGGGGGCGCAGGCCGTGGTGAGCGAGCTGCTGCGGCGCTGGCAGGACGAGATCGAGACGGGCATCCGCCACCTGCAGAAAGCCGGCGAGGTGGGCGCGGATGTGGACGCCGGACGCACAGCGGCCGCCCTGCTGGCGGGCATCCAGGGCGGCGTGGTGGTGATGCTCTCGACCGGGGGCATCGGCCACCTCGAGGCGGCGCTCGACGTCGGGATCGAGAACCTGCAGGCGGGGGGGGGCCCGCGCCCATGGCGGGTGCAACCCCCCCCACGCCCCACCCGATTTTGTACGATGGAGAGGAAATAAACGTTCGCCAAAATATCCCACACAAGACCCCCCCCC